>DASTZO010000282.1:0-14777 GCA_035764265.1 Sphingomicrobium sp. | reverse complement strand
AAGGCAAGGAAACCGAACATGGCAACCGCCGCTGAGCCCAAGACCCGCACCAAGAAGGCCGCGACCAAGAGCGCGCCAGCTCCCAAGTCGCCCACCACTGGCGGAAACATTGTCGGCAAGGTCGCGCAGGTGATCGGCGCGGTCGTCGACGTCGCTTTCGAAGGCGAGTTGCCGCCGATCCTGGCCGCGCTGGAAACCGACAACCATGGCCAGCGGCTCGTGCTCGAAGTCGCTCAGCACCTTGGCGAGAACATCGTCCGCACCATCGCCATGGACTCGACCGACGGCCTGACCCGCGGCCAGCAGGTCACCGCCACCGGTTCGCAAATCCAGGTTCCGGTCGGCCCCAAGACGCTTGGCCGGATCATGAACGTCGTCGGCGAGCCGATCGACGAGCGTGGCCCGATCGGCAGCGACAAGTTCGCCTCGATCCACGCCGAAGCGCCGAAGTTCGTCGACCAGTCGACCGAAGCGGCCATCTTGGTCACCGGCATCAAGGTCATCGACCTGCTCGCGCCCTACGCGCGCGGCGGCAAGATCGGCCTGTTCGGCGGCGCCGGCGTCGGCAAGACGGTGCTCATCCAGGAGCTGATCAACAACATCGCCAAGGGCCACGGCGGAACCAGCGTGTTCGCCGGCGTCGGCGAGCGCACCCGCGAGGGCAACGACCTCTACCACGAGTTCCTCGACGCGGGCGTGATCGCCAAGGACAAGGACGGCAACGCGATCTCCGAGGGCTCGAAGGTCGCCCTGGTCTACGGCCAGATGAACGAGCCGCCGGGAGCGCGCGCCCGGGTCGCTCTGTCGGGCCTCGCGATCGCCGAATATTTCCGCGATGCCGAAGGGCAGGACGTCTTGTTCTTCATCGACAACATCTTCCGCTTCACCCAGGCGGGCTCGGAAGTCTCCGCGCTGCTCGGCCGCATCCCGTCCGCGGTCGGCTACCAGCCGACTCTGGCCACCGACATGGGCTCGCTTCAGGAGCGGATCACCTCGACCAACAAGGGCTCGATCACCTCGGTCCAGGCGATCTACGTGCCGGCCGACGATCTGACCGACCCGGCGCCAGCGACCTCGTTCGCCCACTTGGACGCGACCACGGTGCTGTCGCGCGCGATCTCCGAGCTCGGCATCTACCCGGCCGTCGACCCGCTCGATTCGACCAGCCGAGTGCTCGAACCCCGCACCGTCGGCCAGGAGCATTACGACACCGCCCGCGCCGTCCAGGAGACCCTGCAGCGCTACAAGAGCCTGCAGGACATCATCGCCATCCTCGGCATGGACGAGCTCAGCGTAGAGGACAAACTGGTCGTCAGCCGTGCCCGCAAGATCCAGCGCTTCCTGTCGCAGCCGTTCCACGTCGCCGAGGTGTTCACCGGCATCCCCGGCAAGTTCGTCCAGCTCGAGGACACCATCCGCTCGTTCAAGGCGGTGGTCGACGGCGAGTATGACCATCTGCCCGAGGCGGCCTTCTACATGGTCGGCGGGATCGAGGAAGCGGTCGCCAAGGGCCAGCGCCTGGCCGAGGACGCGTAAGCGGTGGCCGACCTCCACTTCGAGCTCGTCACGCCCGAGAAGCTCGTCATGTCCGAGGACGTCCACATGGTCGTCGTGCCGGGCACCGAAGGGGAGTTCGGCGTGCTGGCCGGCCACGCGCCCTACATGAGCACGCTTCGCGACGGCGAGCTGGCCATCTACCGCACCGCCGGCGCTCAGCCGGAGAAGATCGCGATCAGCGGCGGCTTCGCCGAAGTCAGCGAGCGCGGCCTCACGGTGCTCGCGGAAAGCACGGGCTAATCCTCCCCGGAACGGGGAGGGGGACCAGCGAACGAAGATTCGATGGTGGAGGGGGCGTGGTGCGGGTCGCTGGGTCCCCTCCGTCAGCGCTCCGCGCTGCCACCTCCCCGTCCCGGGGAGGATGATCGGTTAGGCTTTTCTAAAAGTTTGCCCCCTATTCACCATCTCGACTTTGTGCGGGACGCCGCATGGCGATGGGGTTGGAATGAGCGCATTCGGCAAGCGTGGCGGCATGAGCGGAGGCGGGCAGCGCCCCAGCTTCGGCGTGGCCCGTCCAATGAAATCACCGGGCGGCAAGGCCCAGGCCGTCCCGTCCGGCGGTGACCAGTTCCCGCCGCTGGAGGAGATCGCTCCGCAGGTCGAAAGCCTTCCCGACGACATCGGCGGCGCCGGCGACGGCGGCTCGATGGGGGCGATGGACCGCCTGACCGCGCGCCAGAACCAGAGCGGCGAGCAGGGCAGCAGCAAGGCCGAAGGCTTCGAGGCGTCGGTCCACCGGATCAAGGAGCAGGTGCTCCCGCGGCTGCTCGAACGGGTCGATCCGGAAGCCGCGGCGACCCTGAGCAAGGACGAGCTGGCCGAGGAGTTCCGGCCGATCATCGGCGAGGTGCTCGCCGAGCTGAAGATCACCCTCAACCGGCGCGAGCAGTTCGCGCTCGAAAAGGTGCTGGTCGACGAGCTTCTCGGCCTCGGGCCGCTCGAGGAGCTTCTCGCCGACCCGGCGATCAGCGACATCATGGTCAACGGCCCCGACCAGTGCTTCATCGAGCGCAAGGGCAAGCTCGAGCTCGCCCAGATCCAGTTCCGCGACGAGGAGCATCTGTTCCAGATCGCCCAGCGGATCGTCAACAAGGTCGGCCGCCGGGTCGATCAGACGACTCCGCTCGCCGACGCCCGGCTCCAGGACGGCAGCCGCGTCAACGTCATTATCCCGCCGCTGTCGCTTCGCGGCACCGCCATCTCGATCCGTAAATTCTCCGAAAAGCCGATCACACTGGACATGATGACCGGGTTCGGATCGATGTCCGACAAGATGGCGACCTTGCTCAAAATCGCCGGCGCCAGCCGAATGAACGTCATCATCTCGGGCGGCACCGGTTCGGGTAAGACGACGATGCTCAACGCGCTCAGCAAGATGATCGACCCCGGCGAGCGCGTGATCACCATCGAGGACGCGGCCGAGCTTCGGCTTCAGCAGCCGCACTGGCTGCCGCTCGAAACCCGCCCGGCGAACCTCGAGGGCCAGGGCGCGATCACCATCCGCGACCTGGTCATCAACGCGTTGCGCATGCGCCCCGACCGGATCATCCTGGGCGAAATCCGCGGCCCCGAATGCTTCGATCTGCTGGCCGCGATGAACACCGGCCACGACGGCTCGATGGCGACGCTCCACTCCAACTCCCCGCGCGAGTGCCTCGCGCGTATGGAGAACATGGTGATGATGTCGGACATCAAGATCCCGAAGGAGGCGATTTCCCGCCAGATCGCCGATTCGGTCGACCTCATCGTCCAGGTCAAGCGCCTGCGCGACGGCTCGCGCCGGACGACCAACATCACCGAGGTGATCGGCATGGAAGGCGACGTGATCGTCACCCAGGAGCTGTTCAAGTTCGAGTATCTCGACGAGAGCCCCGACGGGAAGATCCTCGGCGAGTACCGCTCGATGGGCCTGAGGCCCTACACGCTCGAGAAAGCCAAGCAGTTCGGCTTCGACCAGCCGTACCTGGAGGCCTGCCTCTAATCCTTCGACCGCCCGACGGTTGCATCGAACCGCCAGACTTGCCACGGCGACCGCTGCCTCATTTTGAAGGAGCGGTCATGCTGTCTCGTCCACTGTTCGGTCTGCTGCTGGCGGCCCTCGCCTTGCCCGCCTGTGCCCCCGTCGGGCCCGCCTCTGCCCAGGTATCGCCGGAGGCCCTCGCGGTTGCAGTTGCCTCCCCGTCCCGGACGCCCGCCAACCTCGCCCGCGATCGCTATCGCCATCCGGCCGAGACCCTGGCCTTCTTCGGAGTGAGGCCGAGCGACACGGTCGTCGAGCTGTGGCCGGGCGGCGGCTGGTACACCGAGATCCTGGCGCCCTACCTCGCGGCCGGCGGCGGCCGGCTCTATGCCGCCGCTCCCGAGTGGGGAATGACCGGCATCGCCAAGCTCAAGGCCGCAAACCCGGCCCTCTACGGCCCGGTGCTGACCGCCGACTTCCCGGTGTTCGATGCCGAGGACACGCCGGTGCCGGCGGGCAGCGCCGACGTCGTTCTCACCTTCCGCAACGTCCACAATTGGCGGATGGGCTACCGGCGCGACGACAAGCAGGACTACAGCGCCGAGGCGTTCCGCCAGATTCACGCGATGCTCAAGCCCGGCGGCACTCTGGGCATCGTCGACCACCGGCTGCCGGAGGACGCCAGCGACGAGCGCGAGCGCAGCAGCGGCTACATCAAGGTTTCGACCGTTCGCCGGCTGGCCGAACAGGCGGGTTTCCGCCTCGCCGCCGCCTCGGAGATCAACGCCAACCCGAAGGATACGGCCGACTGGCCGGACGGGGTGTGGACGCTTCCGCCCTCGCTCGCTCTCAAGGACAAGGACCGCGAGAAATATCTGGCGATCGGCGAGAGCGACCGGATGACGCTGAAGTTCGTCAAGCCGAAGCGCTAGGACCCCGGCCTCGGCGCTGGTTCGCCTCCCCTCAGGCGTCGCTGTCGGCGGGTTCCCTGGCCTCCGCGTCGATCCAGCTCTGCCGCAAGCCTCGCGGCAGCGCTTCGCGGACCTTGGCGACCTGGCCCTCCGAGACGTGGTTCGACAGCACCTTGAACACCGAGCGCACCGCGAGGTCCGGGTCGACCGGCCTGGTGTCGGTCAGCCATTCGGCGACCTCGGCGACAAACTCCTCGCGGCTGTTGCAGGTCGTCGGCAGCTTGCCGGGCTCGAACTGGTCGTAATAGACGCCGCGGACCAGCAACGGCAGCTGGCTGCCGAGATGCGCGGCGAGGCCCAGCGGCAGCCGGTCGCGGAGCTTGTGGAGGACCACCGACAGCACCTTCCACGCGACCTGCCGGTCGGGGCCGATGTCGGCCATGATCTCCTTGAGCCAGATGTGGGTGGTTTCGAGGGTCTTGTCGAACACCTCGAGTCCGTTCGCGCTCATGCTCCTTCTCCTTTGGAAAGGTTCGCGCTCTCAACCGCGAACGGTCGCAAAGCCGCGATGTTCCGCGCACTGCCGTGCCGTGGCACGGGTTCACCCCGTTGGAGCTGCCGAGAAGGGGAAATGGTGGGCGTGGCAAGGATTGAACTTGCGACCCCTGCGATGTCAACACAGTGCTCTACCACTGAGCTACACGCCCACTCGACCGGCTATCTAAGGGCCGATCGGCGATCGGGCAACCTCGGCGACGCAGCGATTTAGGGCCGGCCTAGAGCCGCCCGTGCTGGTCCTCGGTCTGGAAGATGCGGTCGACCTCGGCGACGAGGTCCTTCAAGTGGAACGGCTTCGACAGCAGCTTGGCCTCGGGCGCCGTCCGCCCGCCCTGGAGCGCGACCGCGGCGAAGCCGGTGATGAACATCACCCGGATCGACGGATCGATCACCGACGCCTTCTGGGCGAGCTCGATGCCGTCCATTTCCGGCATGACGATGTCGGTCAGGAGCAGGTCGAAGCGCCCGGCTTCCAGGAGCGGCATCGCCTCGGTCCCGCAGCCGACCGCCTCGACCTCGTAGCCGACGCGCTGCAGCGCGCGCTGCAGATACTCGCGCATCGACGTGTCGTCTTCGGCCAGCAGGATTCTCGCCATTGCCCCTTCTTATGCGCAGACCTTTTAATATTTTCCAGCCGCTATTCCTTCCGCCCGGGCGTTGACCGGGCCCCGATCGTCCTAGATTGAGACGCTTCAGTGAGCCTCCCCGAGTCCCCGATTGCGCCCCTCCCCGCGCCCATCGTCCACCCGCCGCGCGCCGGCCTGCCGGTGCTCCTGTCGGTGCCGCATTCGGGCCGCGACTATCCCGACTGGCTGGTGGCGATGGCCTCGGGCGGGCGCCGGGCGCTCGCCGCGCTCGAAGACCCGCTGGTCGACCGGCTGGCGTGGCGGGCGGTCGAGCGCGGGATCGCGGCGGTGATCGCCCGCGCGCCGCGCGCCGCGATCGACTGCAACCGCGGCGAGGACGAAGTCGACCCGTCGGTGATCGAGGGCGGCCCGGGGCGGGGCAAGGTCAGCGCCCGCGCCCGCGGCGGGCTCGGGATCGTCCCCGGCCGCACCCAGAGCCACGGCTATCTGTGGCGGCGGCCGATCAGCCCGGCGCAGCTCGAGGACCGGCTCGACCAGGCCCACCGGCCCTACCATCGGGCGCTCGAGCAGCAGCTCGGGAAGCTCGCCGGGCGGTTCGGCTGCGCGCTCCTGCTCGACTGCCATTCGATGCCGCCGCCCGCGCGCGGGGTCCCGCCGATCGTGTTCGGCGACCGCCACGGGCGCAGCGCCGCGCCGTGGCTGAGCGCCGAGGCGGTCCGGATCGCGGGGGCCGCCGGCTTCGCCGCGGGCCTCAACGACCCGTTCGCGGGCGGCCACATCGTCGAGCGCCACGGGGCTCCGGAGCGCGGCATTCACGCGCTGCAGGTCGAGATCGACCGCCGGTCCTACCTCAATGAGCGCCTCGACTCGCCCGGGCCGGGCTTCGACTCGGTCGCCTCGCTGCTCGAAGCGCTCGCGCTGGGCCTCGGCGACCGGCTGATGGGCCGGCAGCTGGCGACCGCCGCCGAATAAAAAACGGCCACCCCGGTCAGGCCGGGATGGCCGAGTTCAGGGAGGGATGCACCGCTAGGGTGCGTGCGCTTCCGGCGGCCCATGAAGGGGACACTCGGACCGCCATCGGCACCGCCTCAACATGGGATGCTGGAGCGCCGCTTCAACTCGGCCCGCCGCGAACGGCTCACGCTTCGACGGTCGCCCGCTGCGGAACGGCCATGGGGCCCTTGCCCTGCATCACCTGGCGCGAGAACACCTCGCGGATCTGCGGCAGCGAGAACAGATGCGCGTAGATCAGCGCCAGCATCCCGCTCTGGTTCATCTTCCTCAGCTCGTCGCCGCGAAGCTCGCGCAACTTTTCCTCGTCGACCATCTGGAAGCCGCGATAAACGAACGGCTGCTCGGCGCCCTCGGGCTGGATGGCGACCTCGCCGTCCATCAGCAGCCCCGACTTCTTCAAATCCTCGATGAAGGCCGCGGTGCGCTGGCCGGCCGTCTCGAATTGCTCGCAGAACTCGAGGATCGCCTTGGTCGCCTGGCTCGGCTGGTCGCCGTCGAACAGGGGCTCGCCGTCCTCGAAGTCGCCGACCGCGCCCGACGTCGGGTCGAAGCACAGCGACAGATCGTCGCTGTCCGGCCGGAGCCGCGCCAGCAGGAACGGGTAGCGGCGCATATAGGCCGGCACGTAGATCGTCGGATCGTGCAGCTTGCCGTCCTCGTTGAGGAACACGTTGACGCCCTCGTTGAGGCCCATCAGCACCAGCGGCACCGGGTTGTCGCCGATCGAGAAGACGATCGGATAGTACCGCTGCAGCAGGGCGAATTCGTCGACCGTCGCCGGGATCGCGTGGGTCGTGGCGATCGTCGGCACTTTCTCGACCGGCCGGATCTTCATCTTCCCGTGCTGGGTGACGTTGAGCGCCTCGAGCGAGGAATAGAATAACGGCAGGGTCTGGTTCGGCGCGGCAGTCGCCATTCGATCGATCTCCCAAGGGTATCAGGCGTATCCGGGGTTGAGGCGCTCCCGAGCGCCGTCATCGAGCCGGCAAGATTTGCGGTCGAGCCTCTATTCCGAGCCGCCTGTTTAGGCAAGGCCGCACTCTCGGCCCCCGGCCCCGGGCCGCGGCTGAGCCTTCAATTCATTGACCATTCAACCCTCGGCTGCGAAGCCTCGGCCGATGATGGTGACCGCCGAATGACCGTGTCCAGCTTCCTGGCGCTGCTTCCGCTGCTGCTCGGCGTCGCCGCCACCCAGGACCAAGCCCCAGGCGACGAGCCGCAGCCGGCGGTCAGCCGGCTGGTGGTCGAGCGCCAGTGGATCGTCCGGGTCCCGGTCCGGCCGCACTCGGCGCCGCGGCGGTTCGAGTGGAACGAGGGCAAGCGCGTCAAATGCTTCCCGACCAACGCCATCCGCGGCGCCTTGCTGTCCGGCGCCGACCATGTCGACTTCCTGCTTCGCCCGCGGCAGCGGGTCCGGGCGACGTTCGACGGCAATTGCCCGGCGCTCGACTTCTACGGCGGCTTCTACCTGAAGACCGACGACGACCGCGTCTGCGCGCGGCGCGATTTCGTCCATTCGCGGATGGGCGGGAGCTGCCGAATCGAGCGCTTCCGGCAGCTCGTGCCCAGGATCAAGGACTGATCAAAGACGGGGCTTTCCTTGACAATTTCGCCGCGACAGCGTTAGCCCCGGCGGCAGCTGCGGCCGCTTAGCGAGGGCGCTCGCCACCTCATTTTTCCGGATTTTTGAATGTCTTTTGCCGATCTCGGCCTTTCCGACGAATTGCTGCGCGCGGTCGCCGACAGCGGCTATGGCGAGCCCACCCCGATCCAGAAGGGGGTCATCCCGTCGGTCCTGATGGGCAAGGACATCGTCGGCATCGCCCAGACCGGCACCGGCAAGACCGCCGGCTTCGTCCTGCCGATGCTCGACATCCTGCACCATGGCCGCAGCCGAGCCCGAATGCCGCGCTCGATGATCCTCGAGCCGACCCGCGAGCTCGCCGCCCAGGTCGCCGAGAATTTCGAGAAATACGGCAAGTACCACAAGCTCTCGATGGCGCTGCTGATCGGCGGCGTTCAGATGGGCGACCAGGTCAAGGCGCTGGAGAAAGGCGTGGATGTCCTGATTGCGACTCCGGGACGCCTGATGGACCTGTTCGGCCGCGGCAAGATCCTCTTGAACGGCTGCGAGCTGCTGGTCATCGACGAGGCCGACCGGATGCTCGACATGGGCTTCATCCCCGACATCGAGGAAATCTGCTCGAAGCTTCCGAAATCGCGCCAGACCCTTCTGTTCTCGGCGACCATGCCGCCGCCGATCCAGAAGCTCGCCGCCAAGTTCCTCAACGATCCCAAGCGGGTCGAGGCGACCCGTCCGGCGACCGCCAACGTCAACATCGAGCAGCGCCTGGTCGAGGTCCGGCCGGACAAGAAAAAGGACAAGTTGCGCGAGCTCCTGCGCGCCACCGAATTCAAGAACGCGATCGTGTTCTGCAACCGCAAGACGACGGTGCGCGAGCTCGCCTCGAGCCTCAAGCGCTCGGGCTTCGCGGTGGGCCAGATCCACGGCGACATGGAGCAGCGGGACCGCATCGCCGAGTTCGACCGCTTCAAGGCGGGCGAGATCAACATCCTGGTCGCGTCCGACGTCGCGGCGCGCGGCCTCGACGTCAAAGGCGTCAGCCATGTGATCAATTTCGACGTTCCGTGGCAGCCCGACGACTACATCCACCGGATCGGCCGCACCGGCCGGGCGGGCATGACCGGGATCGCAATTTCGCTCGCCACCCCGGCCGACGCCGAGCAGGTTGCGGCGATCGAGAAGCTGACCGGCACCCGGATCGCGCGGGTGGGCGCGGTACGGGAGGGGGCCGCTCCGCCCGAGCCCGCCGGCGATCGCCGACCGAGCGAGGCAAGCGAGCCCCGCGAACCGCGCGAATCGCGCCGCCCCCGCCGCGAGCGCAAGCCGCGCCGTGAGGTAGCCGAGCCAAAGGCCGCCGAGCCAAAGCCCACCGAGCCAGAGCCCACCGAACCGAAGCCCGCCGAGCCGCCGGCCAAGGCGAAGGAAGAGCGCAAGCCGCGCCCGCCGCGCCGCGAGCCGCAGCCCGAGGCCGAGGACATCGACGAAGGCTGGAACGGCCCGATGCCGTCCTTCCTCTCGATCCGCGCCGACTAAGCCCCCTCTCCCCTTGAGGGAGAGGGTTACGGAGCCTTGGCGAGGAACGAGCTTAGGCGGAGTTGGGTGAAGGGGAATTTTTCCGGTAACGCTCCAGGAACGCGCTCGCGTGAGCGGCGAAGCGACGGCCCGCGATCGCCTCCCTCAGCTCCTGCATCAGCCGCTGGTAGAACCACAGATTGTGCTCGGTCATCAGCATCGCGCCCAGGATCTCGCCCGACTTGACCAGGTGGTGGACGTAGGCGCGCTCGAACTTGCCGCACGCCGGACACGGGCAGCCGGGCTCGATCGGCTCGCGGTCCTCGGCGAAGCGCGCGTTGCGGAGGTTGAGCGCGCCGTCGGCGGTAAACGCCTGGCCGGTGCGCCCCGAGCGCGTCGGAAGCGCGCAATCGAACATGTCGATGCCGCGGCGCACCGCCTCGACGATGTCGTCGGGCTTGCCGACCCCCATCAGGTATCGCGGCGCGTCGGCCGGCAGCATCCCGGCGGCGAAGTCGAGGCAGCCGAGCATCGCCTGCTGCCCCTCGCCGACCGCCAGCCCGCCGACCGCATAGCCGTCGAACCCGATCCCGGTCAGCGCGTCCGCCGAGGCCTTGCGGAGCCCCTCGTCGAGCGCCCCCTGCTGGATTCCGAACAGCGCTGAATTCTCCGAATGCTCGCCGCCCGCGTCGAACGCGTCGCGCGACCTTTTCGCCCACCGCATCGAGCGCTCCATCGCCGCGACCTGGTCGGCGCGCTGGGACGTCGTCGGCACCAGTTGGTCGAACGCCATGACCACGTCGGCGCCGAGCAATCGCTGCACCTCGATCGACCGTTCTGGGGTCAGCAGATGCGCCGAGCCGTCGAGGTGGCTCTTGAAGCTCACCCCCTCCTCGCTGACCCGGGTCAGGTCCGACAGGCTCATCACCTGGTAGCCGCCGCTGTCGGTCAGGATCGGCCGCTCCCAGCCCATGAAGCAGTGCAGCCCGCCCAGCCGAGCGACCCGCTCGGCGCCCGGGCGGAGCATCAGATGATAGGTGTTGCCGAGGATCATGTCGGCGCCCGAGGCGGCGACGTCGCCCGGCTTCATCGCCTTGACCGTGCCCGCGGTGCCCAAGGGCATGAACGCCGGAGTCCGCACGACCCCGCGCTCCAGCGCGATCGCGCCGGTGCGCGCGGCTCCGTCGGTCGCGGCGATGGTGAACGAAAAACGGGTCATCCGCGCCGCCCTAACCGCTCGCGCCGAGCCAAGTCGAGCCACGCGCGCTCCCGCCCGGCCAGCGAATTTACGAGCCTTTGCTTATCGGCGGTCGAAAGAGACCCGGAAGCAGGCGCCTCGGCCGGCCGGGTTGGGGAGCACCTCAAGCGCTCCGCCGAGCTGTTTTGCGATCAGCGTGACGACCTTCATCCCGAGGCCTTTGGACATCGCCGGCTCGAAATCGGCGGGAACCCCCGTGCCCTCGTCGCAGACGCTCAGCCCGTGGCGGTCCGCCGCGATCCTGTACTCAACCGTGACATCGCCGGCGCCATGCTTGGCGGCATTGGTGACAAGCTCGTTGGTCAGCAACCCGATCGGCTGGATCATCGTCGTCGGGACTGTGCCCTCGTCGCCGCTGACCTCGACGGACACTCCGCAAATCTCCGAAAGGTCGGCGCACAGGCGAGTGAGGAAGGTGAGACACGAAACTTCGTCGCTGTCGCCCGAATAGAAGTTGCGGTGGACCCGCGCGACTGCGGCCACCCGGGTCGCGGCCTGGGTCAGCTGCGAGGCGACCTCGTCATTGCCAGCCGAGCGGCTTTGCATCGACAGCAGCCCGGCCACGAACTGCAGGCTGTTCATGATCCGGTGGTCGATCTCGCGGGCCATCAGCTCGGACTGAGCGACGGCCCGGCGGGCGGCGAGCCGCAACTCGAGCTGGTCGACGACCAGGGACGCGAGGTCGGTCAGATCGTCGATCTGGTCCTGCTCGACCGTTCGCGGTTCCTTGTCGATCACGCATAGAGTCCCGAGGTTGAACCCGTCGGAGGTCCGCAAGGGGACTCCGGCATAGAAGCGCAGCCCAAAGTCGCCGGCGACCAGCGGATTGGCGAGCGAGCGCGGATCGGTGCTCGCGTCGAGCAGGAGATGGACATCGGACGACAGGATCGCCGACGCGCACAGCCCGGGGTCGCGGCCGATCTCCTCGACGTCGAGACCGTGGTGGGACTTGAACCAGATGCGGTCATGGTCGACGATGCTGATGATCGCGATTGGGGTCCCGAAGCGGCGCGCGGCCACCGCCGTCACCCGGTCGAAAATCCCGTCCGGCGGAGTGTCGAGAATCTGGTAGCGCTGGACCGCGGCGATGCGCTCGGCTTCGTTGTCGGGCATGAACCCCATTTGCGGCGCGTTCATCGGTGGGCCCCTGCAAGACGGTCGGATGGGAAATGAGAACTAGGAAAATTGTTACGATTGCATCCGGTTAGCCGCTTTCCCGACTCGAAAGAAGCCCTGCTGGGCGCGCGCAAGGCAACCGCCCGGTTCAGCGCGCGTGGGCAGGCAGCAGCAGGCTCGCGTCGCCGTAGCTGTAGAAGCGGTAGCCGCGCTCGACCGCGTGGGCGTAAGCCGACTTCATGACGTCGAGCCCCATCAGCGCGCTGACCAGCATGAACAGGGTCGAGCGCGGCAAATGGAAATTGGTGACCAGCCCGTCGACCGCCCTGAAGCGGTAGCCGGGCGTGATGAAAATCTCCGTGTCGCCTTCGAACGGCCGGATTTCGCCGTCCTCGCCTGCCGCGCTTTCGATCAGCCGAAGCGAGGTCGTTCCGACCGCGATCAGCCGCCCGCCCGCCGCCCGCGCCCGGTTGAGCCGCTGCGCCGTTTGCGCGTCGATCCGCCCCCACTCCGCATGCATCCGGTGCTCGGCGACCATATCGGCCTTGACCGGCAGGAAGGTGCCCGCGCCGACGTGCAGGGTCAGCGTTTCGCGGGCGATTCCGCGCTCGTCGAGCGCGTCGAGCAGCCGCGGCGTGAAATGCAGCGCCGCGGTCGGCGCGGCGACCGCTCCCTCAGCTCGCGCGAACATGGTCTGGTAATCGGCGCGGTCGGCCTCGTCGGGCGGCCGGCGCGAGGCGATGTAGGGCGGCAGGGGCATGTGGCCGGCGCGGTCGATCAGCTGGTCGACCGGCTCGTCGCCGTGGAACTGGAGCAGGAACGCGCCCTCCTCCCCTCTCTCGACGGCGGAGGCCGAGACTCCGGCCGCGAACTCGACCCGGTCGCCGACGTGCAGCCGCCGGGCGTTGCGGACGAACGACCACCAGCTGCGCGGCCCCTCGCGCTTGTGCAGCGTGGCGCCGATCCGCGCGTCGCCGCGCCGTCCCTCGAGCTGCGCCGGGATCACCTTGGTGTCGTTGAACACCAGCACGTCGCCGCTCCGCAGCAGCGCCGGCAGGTCGAGCACATTGTGGTCCGAGATGTCCGCGCCCTCGACCTGCAGCAGCCGGGCGCTGTCCCGCGGCCGGGCGGGCCGCAAGGCGATGCGATCGGGTGGAAGCTCGAAATCGAACAGGTCGACGCGCATCAGTCGGCCGCCGGCGGGGCCTCCACCGTCGCCTGGTCGGCGGGGGCCGGCGCGGCCGGGGCCGGGGCCGGCGCGGCCGGGGCCGGGGCCGGCGCGGGCGCCTGAACCGCAACCGTGTCGCCGAGGCTCGCCCGGACGATCCGCGTCGGGTCGGCCGGCGGCTCGCCGACCGCGATCCGGTCGACCGCGTCCATGCCCGCGATCACCCGCCCGAACACCGTGTACTTGCCCCACAGCTCGACGTTGGGCGAGAACATGATGAAGAACTGGCTGTTGGCCGAATTGGGGTCGTCGGTGCGCGCGGCGGCGACGATCCCGCGCATGTAGGGGATGGTGGTGAACTCGGCCTTGAGGTCGGGAAGCTCGGAGCCGCCCGCGCCGGTGCCCTTGGGGTCGCCGCCCTGGGCCATGAAGCCGGGGATCACGCGGTGGAAGGCGACGCCGTTGTAGAAGCCGCGGCGGACGAGGGTCTGGATTCGCTCGACGTGCGCCGGGGCGGCGTCGGGGCGGAGCTGGATCACCACCCGGCCGCCGTTCGACAGCTCGAGCGTCAGCCGGTTGGCCGGTTCGGCGGCGACCGCGGGCGGCGGCAGGATCGGCGCATAGCCGGCCGCCGGGACCTGCGCCGAAGACTCGGCCGAAGCCAGTGCGGCAGCCGCAAACATCAATGCCGTCAACGCTTTACGCATTTCTCACCCACTCCCCGGAGCCCGGCTCCGCCACTAGCGCGGAGCGCCCGCGCGCGCCAGCCCTAGCGGCGCCCGAGATGCGCGGCGACGTCGGCCGCCACCGCCGGGGTCACGAACTTGTCGATCGCCCCGCCGTAGCGCGCGATCTCCTTGACCAGCCGCGACGCGATCGGCTGCAGCGAGACGTCGGCCATCAGGAAGACGGTCTCGACCTCGTCGTTCAGCTGCTGGTTCATGCCCGCCATCTGATACTCATATTCGAAATCCGACACCGCCCTCAGGCCGCGCAGGATCAGCGACGCGCCCTCGCGCACGGCGAAGTCCATCAGCAGCGAATCGAACTCGACGACGCTGATGTCGCCGGGGATTCCGGCGACCTCGCGGCGGACCATCTCGAGCCGCTCGGGAAGCGAGAACATCGGCTCCTTGGACGGGTTGGTGGTGACCCCGATCACCAGCCGGTCGACCAGGTGCGCGCCGCGGCGGACGATGTCGAGATGGCCCAGCGTGATCGGGTCGAAGGTGCCGGGATAGACTCCCACGCGTGTCGCCATGGCTCAATGATCCCGTTCTATGGCGAAGCGGGCGATCGAGCGGAGCAGGTCCGCTTCGCTGCCGTGGCTCGCGAGGTGCTCGATCGCCTGCTCGACCAGGAAATGCGCCTGCTGGCGCGCGCGGTCCTCGCCGAGCAGCGACACGAAGGTCGCCTTGCCGGCGGGCGCGTCCTTGCCGGTGCGCTTGCCGGCCGCCGCCTCGTCGCCGCTATGGTCGATCAGATCGTCGGCGATCTGGAAGGCGAGGCCGATGTTGCGCGCATAGCCACGATAGGGCCTGCGCGCTTCAA
>DASTZO010000281.1:0-3927 GCA_035764265.1 Sphingomicrobium sp. | reverse complement strand
CGCGAAGCGCGGGGGGGAGAAAGGTGATCGGCGGCCGCCACCCGGCAAGCCGCGCACGAACGTCGCCCATCATCGATCAGGAAACGCGAGGTCAGGCGGCGTCGCCGGCCTTGCCTTTCTTGGCGTAGACCCGGACCGGCTCCTTGCGGCCCTCGACGACCTCATGGTCGATATGGACCTCGTCGACCCCGTCCATCGACGGCAGGTCGAACATCGTGTCGAGCAGGATCCCCTCGAGGATCGAGCGCAGCCCGCGGGCGCCGGTCTTGCGGTCGATCGCCTTGCGCGCGACCGCTCCCAGCGCCTCGTCGGTGAAGTCGAGCTCGACATCTTCCATGTCGAACAGCTTCGCATATTGCTTGACCAGGGCGTTCTTCGGCTCGACCAGGATCTTGACCAGGGCGTCCTCGTCGAGGTCCTCGAGGGTAGCGATCACCGGCAGCCGGCCGATGAACTCGGGGATCAGCCCGAACTTGAGCAGATCCTCGGGCTCGCAATGCTTGAGCACCTCGCCGGTCTGGCGCTCCTCGGGAGCGGCGACATGGGCGCCGAAGCCGATCGACTTGCCCTGCAGCCGGTCGGCGATGATCTTCTCGAGGCCGGCGAACGCACCGCCGCAGATGAACAGGATGTTGGTCGTGTCGACCTGCAGGAACTCCTGCTGCGGGTGCTTGCGGCCGCCCTGCGGCGGGACCGAGGCGGTGGTCCCCTCCATCAGCTTCAGAAGCGCCTGCTGGACGCCCTCGCCCGACACGTCGCGGGTGATCGACGGATTGTCGGACTTGCGGCTGATCTTGTCGATCTCGTCGATGTAGACGATCCCGCGCTGCGCCTTCTCGACATTGTAGTCGGACGCCTGGAGCAACTTCAGGATGATGTTCTCGACGTCCTCGCCGACGTAGCCGGCCTCGGTCAGGGTCGTCGCGTCGGCCATGGTGAACGGCACGTCGAGGATCCGCGCGAGGGTCTGGGCGAGCAGCGTCTTGCCGCAGCCGGTCGGGCCGATCAGCAGGATGTTCGACTTGGCGAGCTCGACGTCGGTGCCGGTCTTGGCGCCGTGGTTGAGGCGCTTGTAATGGTTGTGGACGGCGACCGAGAGCACCCGCTTGGCGCGGTTCTGGCCGATCACATAATCGTCGAGCACCTTGCAGATCTCGGCCGGCGTCGGGACTCCGTCGCGGGTCTTGACCAGCGCCGACTTCGATTCCTCGCGGATGATGTCGTTGCACAGCTCGACGCATTCGTCGCAGATGAACACGGTCGGCCCGGCGATCAGCTTCCTGACCTCATGCTGCGACTTGCCGCAGAACGAGCAGTAGAGGGTGCTCTTGCTGTCGCCGCCTGAAAGCTTGGTCATTCCAATCCTATCGTCCGGCCTTTGACGCCCTTCCGTCGGTCGCCATGCTAGCCATCTTTATTGCACAATCAAACTCTCGGGAATCTTAACGATCGCCCGCCGCCTCGATTGCTGTTCCATTTCAGGAATATGGCTTGGCGGCCGGGCCGCGGCAAGGCCTCGCCCCCGCGGCTAGGCGCCGGGCCGGGCGCCAGGCTTGCCGAGCGCCTGCAACGCCTCTTTCATCGCCGCCCGGAATTCGGGCCGCTGGTAGAGGTCGTTGTGGCCGGCGCCCGCGATCGTCCGGTCGAACAGCAGGTTGCCGATCGCCGGGCGCAGCGCCTCGGTTCGGGGCGGCGGGATGATCGTGTCGCGCTCGGCGGCGATGATCGCGGTCGGCACCCGGCTGCCCTTCAGGGCGGCGGCGGCGTCCATGTCGTGACGGAACAGGGCCCCGACCGGAAGGTACGGGTAATGGCCGGCGGCGACCGCTTTCAGGGAATCGAACGGAGTGACCAGGACCAGCCCGTCGAGCGGACGCTCGCGGGCGAGGTGCGCGGCGACCCCGCTGCCGATGCTGAAGCCGACGGCGACGGTCCGCCCGGACCGAACCTTCGCGACCGCGAAATCGTGGACCAGGGGCGCATCCTCGAGCAGCGCCGCCGACGACGGCGAGCCGGTCGACGGCCGGTAGCCGCGATAGTGGAAGGCGACCACGTCCGCCGCCGGGTAGAGATCGTGCAGATAGGTCGCCGCGTCCTCGCTGTTCCAGGCGTTGCCGGCGAAGCCGAGGACCAGCGTTCGCCCGCCCGCCGGCTCCGCGGCCGGCGGAATGTGCACGCCGTGAAGCCGGTTGCCGCCGGGCGCGGCGATGGTGACCCGCTCGGCGCCGCCCGGCAGCGGACCCGGCGGCGCGACCGCGTGCGTCGGGAAAATCGCCTGGGCCTGGAATTCGAACATCACCAGCAGGAACGCGGCAACGCAGACAAAGGCCGCAGCGGCGAGCTTGGGAAGGGTCGCCCTAGCCGGCGAACGCGGCATTGATCGCCGGGGTCACCCGGTCGACGGTATAGGGCTTCTCGATCAGCGGCACCGACGCGAACTCGGGCGGCGGCGGGTCGACGTGGCCGCCGCTGGCGATGACGAACGGGACGCCCTGCTCGCGCAGCCGGCTGGCGACCGGCCACACGTTCTGGCCCTTCAGATTGACGTCGAGGATGGCGAGGTCGAACCCGCCCTTCTCGACCTCGGCCATCGCCGCGTCGACGCTGTCGCAGGTCGCGGAGATCGAATGGCCGAGCGATTCGAGGAAATCCTCGAGCATCATCGCGATCAGCGGTTCGTCCTCGACGATCAATATGCAACGCGACCCCGCCATAAGCGCATCGAATAATCGACCGGCACGCAAGAGCAACGATTATTTGGCCGCCAGAGCGCGCCGGGTGGCCTCGGCAAGCTCCTGAACCGAAAAGGGTTTGGGCAGGAAGGCGACATTGTCGATGTCGATCGACTTGCGCAATTGCTCCTCGGCATAGCCCGACATGAACAGGATCTTGAGGTCGGGGCGGCTCTTGCGCGCCTCGCGGACCATGGTCGGCCCGTCCATCGCCGGCATCACCACGTCGCTGATCAGAAGGACGATCTCATCGCCTCGGGCGAGCACCTCGAGCGCTTCCTCGCCGTTCTCGGCGGTGATCACCGTATAGCCGTGGCGGGTGAGCGCCCGCTCGGCGACCCCGCGCACCATCGGCTCGTCCTCGACCAGGAGGACGGTGCCGGTCCCCCACAGCTCGTGCTCCTTGGGCTTGGCGGCGCGGCGCGACTTGCCGGCGGTCGAATCCTCGCGGTGGACCGGCAAATAGATGACGAAGCGGGTGCCCTCCCCGACCTTGGAATCGGCGAAGATGAAGCCGCCCGACTGCTTGACGATGCCGTAGACGGTCGAAAGGCCGAGGCCGGTGCCCTTGCCGACTTCCTTGGTGGTGAAGAATGGCTCGAACACCTTGCCGAGCACTCCGGCGGGAATGCCGCAGCCGGTGTCGGTGACTGACAGCGCGCTATAGTCGGCGACCGGAAGGATCTCCGAGCCGAGCTCGGCGACCTGGTCGGCGCGAACCGCGTAGGTCTGGATGGTCAGCGTGCCGCCGCCCTGCGCGACCATCGCGTCGCGGGCGTTGACGGCGAGGTTGACGATCACCTGCTCGAGCTGGCCGGGGTCGGCCCGGACCGGGCCCAAATCGCGGCCGTGCTTGACGACCAGCTTCACCGTCTCGCCGAGCAGGCGCTTCAGCAAATGGGACACCTCCGACACAACGTCGGGAAGCTGGAGCACCTGCGGGCGCAGGGTTTGCTGCCGCGAGAAGGCAAGAAGCTGTCGAGTAAGGCCCGCAGCGCGGTTCGAATTCGACTTGACCTGCTGGATGTCGTCATAATCGCTGTCGCCTGGAGTGTGCCGCATCAGCATCAGGTCGCAGTGGCCGATGATCGCGGTAAGGATATTGTTGAAGTCGTGCGCCACGCCGCCGGCGAGCTGGCCGACAACCTGCATCTTGGTTGCCTGAGCGATCTGGCGCTTGAGCTTGGCTTCTTCG
>DASTZO010000280.1:0-3264 GCA_035764265.1 Sphingomicrobium sp. | reverse complement strand
GCGGTGTGCAGGAACGCCGAGCTGGCGAGGCTCGATCGCCACCTGGGGATGCTCTACGGCCAGTCGTGGGGGCAGGCCGACGCAGCCCGCCGCGAAGAATTGCTCGGCACCCGCGACCGCTTCATCGCCCGCCGCGACTCGTGCCGCTCCGACGCCTGCATCCGCGCCGCTTACTTGGGCCGGATGCGCGAGATCAGCGACATCATGGCGACCAAGAACTAGCCCTTTGGCGGCGCTTGCCGCCGTCGCTACAAGGGCTCGGATGGCCGATCCGACGCACCCACCGCCGCACAGCCCGCACACCGGCGAATATCGCACCGGCTCCGACCCGCGGACGCTGCGCGACGCGCTCGGCTGCTTCGCCACGGGCGTCACCGTCGTCACCTGCTTCGACGAGGACCGGCGGCCGTTCGGAATCACCGCCAACAGCTTCACCTCGGTGTCGCTCGAGCCGCCGCTGCTTCTGGTCTGCGTCCACAAGATGGCGGCGAGCGCCCCCGCGCTGACCTCGGCCGGCCATTTCGCGGTCAATGTGCTCCAGACGGGCCAGCAGCCCGCCTCGATCCGGTTCTCGACCCGCGACGAGGACCGCTTCGGCAACAGCGACTGGTCGCCGGGCGAGTTCGGGGCGCCGGTGCTCGGCAATTCGCTGAGCGTGTTCGAATGCGAGCGCCGGGCGGTCCATGACGGCGGCGACCATCACATCCTGGTCGGCCAGGTGCTGAAGGCGAGCTTCGACCCGAGCCTCGACCCGTTGCTGTTCTTCCGCGGCCGCTACCGCCGGCTGCACTTCGACTAGGCCAGGCTCGGCTAAAGCGGCCTAGACGATCTCTTCCGGGCAGGCGGCGGCTTCGGCGGGCGCGTGCCGCCTGGGCCGCAAGTGCATCAGGCCGACGATCACCCCGCCGACGATCAGGCCGGCGATCGAGGCGAGAAGCGCATTCGCCAGCCATTCGACGACCGGAGTCATCACCCCGACCGCCACGGCCAAAGCATGCGCTCCCTCGTGGACGGCATGGGGGATCGCCTCGAAGTGCATTTGCTCCATTCCGTGGAGGATGATGCCGCCGCCGACCCACAGCATCGCAGCGGTGCCGATCCCCGACAGGCTGGTGAGCAGATAGGGGACCCCGTGGACGAGGCCGCTGCCGATCGAGCGCGCCGTGGCGCTGCCGCGCTCGGTCATGTGAAGGCCGATGTCGTCGAGCTTCACGATCAGGGCGACCACGCCGTAAACGGCGAAGGTGATGCCGATGGCGACCGCGACCAGGGCGCCCGACTGCATCGCCAGCGATTCCTCGCCGAGCTCGGCCAGCGCGATCACCATGATTTCGGCCGACAGGATGAAATCGGTGCGAATCGCTCCCGCCACTTGGCGCGCCTCGAGCTCGCCGGCCGTTTCGGCCTGCAGGAGCTCGCACTCGTCGTGGACGTCGCCGGTCAGCTTCTCGAGGATTTTCTCGGTCGCCTCGTAGGCGAGATAGGCGCCGCCGATCATCAGCACCGGCGGGATCAGGAACGGCGCGAAGGCCGACAGCAGCAGCGCCACCGGTAGGATGACCAGCAGTTTGTTGCGCAAGCTTCCGACGGTGATCTTGGCGATGATCGGCAGCTCGCGCTCGGGCGACAGGCCGGTTACGTAGCGCGGGGTGACCGCGGTATCGTCGATCACCACCCCGGCCGCCTTGGTGCCCGCCTTGCCGGCGGCGAGGCCGACATCGTCGACCGAAGCGGCGGCGAGCTTGGTCAGCGTGGCGACGTCGTCAAGCAGGGCGATGAGACCGGACGGCATTGGGCGCGCTTAGGCGAACTTGCCCTCGCGGCGCAATTCGCGCAGTGCCGCGGCCATGCTGGGGATGGACTTCGTCAAGGCCAACCGCGAGGCGGTCGGCCGAGCGATCCGCGACAAGGGGGTCGAGCTCGACCTCGACGCGCTGCTCGCGCTCGAGGCGGAGGTGCGCGGGCTCAAGACCGAGATCGAGGCGCTCCGGGCCGAGCGCAACGCGATCAGCGCCCAATTCCCGACCGCGGCGGCGGGCGACAAGGCCGAGCTTGGCCGCAAGGCCAAGGAAGCCGGCGCCAAGGCGAGCAAGCTGGAGGCGCGGCTGGTCGAACGCGAGACGGCGCTGCGCGCGATGATGCTCCAGCTTCCGGGCATCCCGTGGGACGGCGCCCCGGTCGGGCCCGACGAAAGCGCCAACACCATCGTCCGGACCGAAGGGACCCCGCCCGAGTTCGGCTTCGAGCCGCTCGACCATGTCGCTCTGATCGAGAGGAACGACTGGGCCGATTTGTCGCGCATCGCCCAGGTCGCGGGCTCGCGGATGTACTGCCTCAAGGGGCGCCTGGCGCTGCTCGAGGCCAAGCTGATGGCCTGGGCGCTCGAGCGGATCGCCGACGCCGGCTTCACCCCGATCACCGTCCCGGCGCTGGCGCGCGAGCAGGCGTTCACCGCCCAGGGGCAGTTCCCAGGCCACGAGGACGAGACCTACCAGCTGCCCAACGACGATCTGTGGCTCGCCGGAACCGCCGAGGTCGCTCTGACCTCGCTGCATTCGGGCGAGATCCTCGAGGCCGATCGGCTGCCGGTCCTCTACGCGGGCTATTCGCCCTGCTTCCGGCGCGAGGCGGGCAGCGCCGGGCGCGACGTGCGCGGGCTGCTTCGGGTCCACCAGTTCGTCAAGGTCGAGCAATATGTGATCTGCGAGGCCGACGAGGCGGTGTCGGCCGAGTGGCACGCAAAGCTGCTCGGCCTGGCCGAGAGCCTGCTGCAGGCGCTCGAGATCCCCTACCAGGTGATCGAGACCTCGACCGGCGACATGGGCCTCGGTAAGTATCGGATGAACGACATCGAGAGCTGGGTGCCGAGCCTCGGGCGCTACCGCGAGACCCACAGCTGCTCGACCCTCCACGACTGGCAGGCGCGGCGCGCCAACATCCGCTACCGCGGGCCCGACGGCAAGGTGCGCTTCGCCCACACGCTCAACAACACCGCGCTCGCGTCCCCGCGGATCCTGGTCCCGCTGCTCGAGAACCACCAGGCCGAGGACGGGCGGGTGCGGCTCCCGCAGGCGCTCCAGCAGCTGATGGGAGGCGAATTCCTCTGAGCGAGGACGGCGCACCGGGCACGCTGCAGCGGCTCAAGGAAGCCGGCGCTCTGGCGTCGCGGTCCTGGCGCGGTTTCGGGCATCTGGGCCCGCGCGGGCCCAAAGACGGCCAGCCGGTCATGGTCATCCCCGGCTTCATCGCCAACGACCGGACGAC
>DASTZO010000279.1:0-2778 GCA_035764265.1 Sphingomicrobium sp. | reverse complement strand
GGACGGCCGGGTGACCGCGACCATCAGGCCCGAGGGATCGCCCTGGACCGGCGCGTCGGGGCCGCCGATCTTCGCCTCATAGCTGGTGCCGTCGCCGGACCGGTTGCGGATCGTGTCGCCTTCGAGATCGTAGCTGAAGGTCAGAGCTTCGTCTGACAGGTTGCTCACCGGGTTCGCTTTCCATGAGCCGGACGTGGCGTGGGCCCCGGCCGGAGCCGCGGCGACCCGCGTGCTGCTGCCCTTGCCGGTGACGGGGTTCGCGGCCGTCTTGTCGACGAACTCGACATTGAGGGTGTTGCCGTCGGCCGAGAGTTGCCAGGTCGAGCTGCCGACGTCGCGATCGCCCATTTTGCGCTCGAACTTGACCGTACGGTCGTCGACGACCGTGACCGCCATGCTGTCGAAATAGGGGCGGTCGGCGACGGCATGGAACTTACCGTCGGCCGGCGTGGTCAGCGGCGGATTGCAGGTGCTGCAGACATACTGCCCGTCCTTGATGAGATAGACGTTGGGCTCGTCCTCCAACTGGACCGACGCAAGGTCGCTCTTCCAGGTGCCCTCGATGCCCTCGGCCGCGGCCGCTTGCTCTTCGGCCGGCGTGTCCTGCGCCGGCTGGCTGCACGCCGACAACGTCAACAGCGAAGCGGCGGCGAGCGCCGTTACAATCGTGCGTTTCATTCCTTACCCCTGCTCTGCGGTGGCCCGGCAAAAACGCCGGTTCCTGGCGGCGGCCCGGCCTGCCGATCAGGCTCGGTGACCAGGCCGCCGGGGCGGCAATAAACCACGTTAATCTCCAGGCGGCAATATGGGCCGGTAAACAATAATTTAACGAGCGCGCCAGTGCTTATCGACTGCTCCGGCCGGCTCCATTCAAATATTCGACAAGCGCGCGGCGCTCGGCGGCATCGCTGATCCCGTGGAAATTCATCGACGTGCCGGGGACAAGCGCTTCGGGATTGGCGACGTAGCGGTCGAGCAGCTTCAGCGTCCAGCGCGGGTGGCGGCGGGCGAAGCGGCGCAGTGCGGGCGAGTAAGCGAAGCCGCGCTCGGCGGCGACCCGGCGGCCGACGATCCGGCGCAGGGTCGGCCCTTCGAGCTGACCCGCGCCGCGCCCGAGCTCGTGGCAGCTGTAGCATTTCTGGTAGGCGCGCTCGCCCTTCGACGGCGGTTTTGAAGGCGGGCCGGCGACAGCCGCGGTCGCGAGCAAGACCGCCGGCGCCAACGCGATCAGCGCCTTCAGCCGGGCCTCGCGGTGCGCACGACCATGATCCGGTCGGTGCCCGATTCGGGCAGATAGACCTCGCCCGGAGCCCCAAGGATCTGGCGGACGTTGGCGCCCTCGCCGCTGCCCGGATATTTGGTCCAGGTCTGCGTCCTCGGGTCGAAGGCGAGCACCGCATTGGCGGCAAAGTCGCTGACCCAGACGATGTCGCGCTCGTCGACGTAGACCGCGTAGGCCTTGGGCTTGTCGCCCGGCAGCTTCCACATTGTCCACGTGTTCGTCGCCGGCGTGTAGCGGCTGAGGTTGCCGCTGTTCCATTCGGACACCCACAGGTTGCCCTTGCTGTCGGCCCACACCCGCCGCGCGCCCTGCGCCGGGGTCGGCGGCTCGACGATCGCCGCCGCTCCGGTCTTGCGGTCGATCTTGGCGAGATGGCTTCCGGCCAGCGACACATAATAGACGTCGCCCGACGGAGTCGCGGCGATCCCGTACGGGCCGCGGCCGTCGGGGTCGCTGAAGATGCGCATCGCGCCGGTCTTCGGGTCGAGCCGCCCGTAGATGCCGTTCTGGCCGGTGAACCAGTGGATCCCGTCGCCGTCGAACGCGCCGGTGTTGAGGTTCGCATAGCCGGCGTCCTCGGGCAGCTTCCACACCGTTAGCTTCTCGCTCTTCGGGTCGAACCGGACGATCGCGTTCAAGCCGCTGTCGGTGATCCACGCGGCACCGTCCGGCCCCTGGATCACGCCGTGCGGCGCCGAGCCCTCGCCGAGCGGAATATGGCGGACCTTGCCGGTTTTCGGGTCGAGGATTCCGAGCGCGCCCTGGCGCTGCGCGGTGTACCAGATCGTGCCGTCGGGCGCCGGGGCGACGTCGTGGACCCGGGCGCCCTCGGGCAGCTGGAAGACCCGCGTCGTCGCCGTCGCGGGCGTGTCGGTCTTGGGAGCCTGGGCGCAAGCCGGGGCCGCCGTCAGCACCAGCGCCGCCGCCGCGGCCAGCGTCCGGACAAAGCTCATCGGCGCTTTCTCCCGCAAAGGTCGGGCGCGACTATGCGGAGCCGCGCCGATACGCGCAAGACGTTCGCCCGGCGTCGACTACGCCTTGCCGGCCGCCTTGCCTCCGGCGCGATGCTCGTTGCGGTCGCGGGCAAGGCTGTCGACGTCGGTGTTGCGGGCCGCCTGGGCCCGCTCGTTCCTCGCCTCGCCCTTGTCGGTCCTGCCGCCGCCGCCGCCATGGCGGCCTTGACTGCTTTTCATGACGCTTCCCTCTCAGCTCCTGGCGCTGCTGTTGTCGTTGGCTCGGTCGGCCGCGGTCACCGCGCCTTTCGAGCCCTTCGAGCCGCCGCCCCATTGGCGCGCGCGCCGGACTGGGTCATCGCCGCCGCGGGGCTGGGTGCGCTTGTCGCTGCCGGCATCGGCCGTTCCTCGATAATCGGTCTTTTTCATCTTTGGATCTCCCGGTCAGGCGTTGGTCCGGCCGCGCTCGCGCTCGGGGACCCCGTCGGTCGGGGTCGAATCATTGTCGACGTCCCCTTCGACGGTGTTCTCGCCGGCGATTTC
>DASTZO010000278.1:0-8124 GCA_035764265.1 Sphingomicrobium sp. | reverse complement strand
ACGACGAAGCCGTCGAGGCGGTCGGCCTTCAATTGTTCGCGAAGGGCCTTCAAACGGTCCGCATAACTCGACATTTCACATTCTCCGCTCGTCCCGAGCTTGTCGAAGGACGGTCCTTCTTACTAGGCACCTAGAAGAAAGTGCAGGGCTTCGACAGGCCCAGCCCGAACGGAGTAATGTGTGACCCAGCTTCCAGACCCGCCCAAGGCCGAGCAGCGCCCCTACAGCTACCAGGCGCACGGCGAGACGATCGAGGACCCGTGGCACTGGCTGCGCGACCCCGGCTACCCGCAGGTCAAGGACGAGGCGGTGCTCGCCTACCTCCAGGCCGAGAACGCCTATTTCCAGGCGGCGATGCAGCCGCACCGGGCGCTGGTCGACACTCTGTTCGAGGAGATGAAGGGGCGGATCAAGGAGGACGAGAGCTCGGTCCCGATCCGCGACGGCGAGTGGCTCTACTGGTGGGCGTTCGCGCCCGGCGCGCAATACCGCAGCTGGTATCGGCGCAAATTCGCCGGCGGGCCGGACGAGATGCTGTTCGACGAGCCGGCCGAGGCCGAGGGCAAGGAATATTTCCGCCTGGGCGCGCTCGAGGTCAGCCCCGACGGCCGGCTGCTCGCGGTGCTGGTCGACGACAACGGCTCGGAGCGCTTCAAGCTCAGGATCCGCGACATCGCGACGGGCACGGACCTCGAGACGGTGACCGACGTCGCCATCGGCCAGCCGGTCTGGTCGAGCGACAGCGCCGGCATCGTGTTCAACGAGGTCAACGAGAATTGGCGCAGCTACCGGGCGCGCTACCACCGGCTCGGCCGCCCCACGCACGAGGACGTGACCCTCTACGAGGAGAGTGAGGAGCTCGGCTTCACCGTCCACGTGTCGCGCTCGCAGGACCGCGAGCTGATCTTCATTTCGACCGGCGACAATGCGACCACCGAGGTGCGCTTCGTCCCCGCGTCCGACCCGACCGCGCCGCCGGTGATGATCTCGCCGCGCCAGGAAAAGCGCGAATATTCGGTCGATTCGGCCCACGGGAAATTGTGGATCGTCACCAACGACGACCATGTGAACTTCCGCCTCGCCGAGGCCGACCCGGCGGCGCCCGGCGAGTGGAGGACGGTGATCCCCGGCTCGGAACGCGTCTACCTGCGCGGGGCGACCGCGTACCGCGACCATCTCGCCATCTCGCAGCGGGTCGACGGGCTCGACCAGCTGGTGCTGCGCACCTATTCCGGCGAGGAGACTCGGATCCCGTTCGGCGAAGCGAGCTACAGCGCCGGCTTCGGCGGCAACCCCGAGTTCGCTCCGGCCGCCTACCGCCTGGTCTATTCGTCGATGGTCACCCCGCAGACCGTCTACGACTACCATCCGGCCAGCGGCGAGCTGGAGACCCTCAAGGTCCAGGAGATCCCGTCGGGCTACGACGCGTCAAAATACAGCACTGAGCGGCTGATGGTGCCGGCGCGCGACGGCCAGCGGATCCCGGTGTCGGTCGTCTACCCGAAGGGCTTCAAGAAAGACGGCACGGGCCGGCTGCTGCTCTACGCCTACGGCGCCTACGGCTATGCGGTTCCGCCGAGCTTCTCGACCAGCCGGATCAGCTTGCTCGACCGCGGCTGGGCGTTCGCCATCGCCCACATCCGCGGCGGCGACGACCTCGGCTACGACTGGTTCCTGAAGGGCAAGCTCGAGCATCGCACCAACACCTTCAACGACTTCGTCGACGCCGCGAAGGGACTGATCGCGCAAGGCTTCACCAAGGCCGGCAACATCGCCATCCAGGGCGGCTCGGCGGGCGGCGAGCTGATGGGCGCGGTCGCCAACAGCGACCCGGAATTGTGGGGCGCGGTGGTCGCCGACGTGCCGTTCGTCGACGTCTTGAACACCATGCTCGACGACACTCTGCCGCTGACCCCGGGCGAGTGGCCCGAGTGGGGCAACCCGATCACCGACCAGAAAGCGTTCGCGCTGATCAAGAGCTATTCGCCGTACGACAATGTGACTCCGCAGGCCTATCCGCCGATGCTGATCACCGGCGGCCTCAACGACCCGCGAGTCACCTACTGGGAGCCGGCGAAATGGGCGGCCCGGCTGCGCGCGACCAAGACCGACGACAATCTGCTGCTGCTGAAGATCAACATGGGCGCCGGCCACGGCGGCAAGTCGGGCCGCTGGGACCATTTGAAGGAGATCGCCGAAGCCTACGCCTTCATGCTGACGCAGGTGGGCGGCGCGTGACAATTCCTCCCCTGATCGATCAGGGGAGGGGGACCATGCGCAGCATGGTGGAGGGGCAATGCTGAGAACGACGAAGAGGACGGTCGCGAATGCGCGGTCTCTCCGACGCGCGTTGACTTTGCCGGAGGGACTGCTCTGGCGCGCGTTGCGCCGGCGACCGAGCAATCTCAAATTTCGTCGCCAGCATCCCTGCGGCCCCTTCGTTCTCGATTTCTACTGCGAAAGCGCCAAGCTCGGCATCGAAGTCGACGGAATGGCGCACGACATGGGGGCTCGGCCGAGTCGCGATGCCGGCCGTGACCTTTGGTTGTCGGAGCAAGGCATTCGCGTGCTGCGCATCCCGGCGCGCCATGTGCTTCAGGACCTCGAGGCCGTGATTCGTCAGATTATCGCTGCGTGCCACCCCTCCACCACGCCGCTGCGCGTCGCGGTCCCCCTCCCCTTCAGGGAGGAATTTGAGTGACCCGCCCGGCGTTCGAGCTGGCGTTCACCGTCGGGCGCGAGCACATCGACGAGCTCGGGCACGTCAACAATGCGGTCTGGGTGCAGTGGATCCAGGAGGTCGCGGTCGCGCATTGGGAGTCGGTCGCCGACCCGGCGCACAAGGACGCTTATTATTGGGTCATCGTCCGGCACGAGATCGATTACCTCCGCCCCGCCTTCGAGGGCGACCGGGTGGTCGGGCGCACCTGGGTCGGGGACGCCCCCAAAGGGGCAAGGTTCGACCGCCACATGGAATTCACCGGCAACGACGGCCGGCTCTGCGTCCGGGCGCGGACCTTCTGGGCGATCGTCGACAAGGCGTCGGGCCGGCCGATCCGGGTGCCGAGCGAGGTGGTGGCGCCGTTCCTCGGGCAAGCGTAAGCTCGGGCCCGTGAGCCGCCCGGTCCTCCACGATTACTACCGCTCGTCGGCCGCCTACCGGGTGCGGATCGCGCTCAATTTGAAGGGCGTCGATTACGAGAGCCGGCCCGTGAACCTGGCCGCCGGCGAGCAGAAATCCGCCGCATACCGCGCGCTCAACCCGCAAGGCTTCGTGCCGATGCTCGAGATCGACGGGCTCGCGCTGACCCAGAGCCTGGCGATCATCGTCTATCTCGACCAGCATTTCCCCGAGCCGCCGCTGATGCCCGCGGGCGTCGCCGAGCAGGCGCGGGTGCGGGCTCTGGCGCTGTCCATCGCCTGCGACATCCACCCGCTCAACAATCTGCGCGTGCTCAAATATCTGGAAGAGCCGCTGGGCGCGGACAAGGAGGCGCGCGACGCCTGGTACCGCCACTGGGTGAGCGAGGGCTTCGCGGCGCTGGAGGCGATGGCGGCCTCGGACGCAGGCGACTTCCTGTTCGGCGACGCGCCGAGCCTCGCCGACGTCTGCCTGGTGCCGCAGATGTACAATGCGCGGCGCTTCGACGTGCCCCTGGACGCCTATCCGACCTTGCTTCGGGCGGATGCAAGCGCGAACAGGCTGGACGCGTTCGAGCACGCGCACCCCGACCGGCAGGAGGCGCCGAAATGAACCGGGTCGACGACATCAACCGCGGAATAAGCGGCATCAAGGCCCTGGAATCGGTCGAAATTCCGTCGCTCGAGGGCAAGGTGAGCGCCGAGGAATGGGCGATCCGCATCGACCTCGCGGCCGCCTACCGGCTGGTCGCGCATTACGGCTGGGACGACCTCATCTTCACCCATCTGTCGGCCCGGATCCCGGGGCCCGAGCACCATTTCCTGCTCAATCCGTACAACCTCATGTTCGAGGAGGTGACCGCCTCGTCGCTGGTCAAGGTCGGCATGGACGGCAACCCGGTCGAGCCGACGCCGTTCATCACCAACCCGGCCGGCTTCACTATCCATTCGGCGATCCACATGGCGCGCGAGGACGCGCAAGCGGTGATGCACCTGCACACGCCGGCCGGCCAGGCGGTCGCCGCGCACGCCGACGGGCTGCTGCCGCTGACCCAGACGGCGATGCTGGTCCGCGGCGACCTCGCGTTCCACGATTACGAGGGGGTCGCGGTCGACCTCGACGAGCGCGAGCGCATCGTCGCCGACCTGGACGACAAGAATGCGATGATCCTGCGCAACCACGGCACGCTGGCGGTCGGCCCGAGCGTCGGCGAATGCTTCGTTCGGCTCTATTTCCTCGAGCGCGCGTGCCAGGCGCAGATCATGGCGCTGTCGGCCGGCGAGGCGATCAACAACCCGCCCCAGGGCTCGCCCGAGATCACCGCGCAGCAGGGCCAGGCCGGAGTCGCGCTGGCCGCCAATTTCCTCGCCTGGCCGGCGCTCAAGCGCAAGGCGTTCCGGCTCGACCCGGGGTTCGCGAGCTAGGTTTGAGCGCCGCCTCGACGCGCTGAACGGCGGTCCGCAACTTATCGTGAAATTGCATTGCCTCCGTCGCCGTAAATACACGGCGCTCCAATCCTTTGTTGGAAACCCATTCCAGCGTCAGGAGCCAGGTCCCAGACTTGTCTACCCAAGGCTTGCCGACCCCATGGGCTAGAGCCGTGCGCTCCGCGAGCAGCGCCCCGAACGCATCCAAACGCTTGCGAACTTCGGGTCCCGTCAGCTCGTTGAACAAGCGTTGAACTTTTTGACTAATCAGCATCGGCATCCTGGCGGCGGGCTGTCGCGCGCGGAGTGCAGATCCGACCGCAAATTCTCCGCGCGCAAACAAGTTGACGCAACGTCCGCGCCAGCAGTTCGCCTCCTCGACCGCGGCGCGGTGGGCTGAACTCAAGCTCGGTTCAATGAATGCTGGCGCGTTCATCGCGCCCGCTTAGCTCTTTCGCATTAGGCAAAAGTTAGCGTCGAACGAAAAGTGGTCGGGGAGAGAGGATTCGAACCTCCGGCCCCTGCCTCCCGAAGACAGTGCTCTACCAGGCTGAGCTACTCCCCGACCGGAACCCGCCGTTTGTCGCGGGAGCCAAGGCCGCGGCTAGATAGATGGGGGGCCGGCAAAGAGCAACCCGCGCCCTGCCCCGCTCAATCTACAATCCGAGCGTCTGCAGCCACTGCTCGGCGCGGACCATTTTCTCGCGCGGGCTGCCGGGGCGGGCGGCGGCTTCCTCGGCGGCCTCGATCCTGCGCCAGTCGGCGAAGTCGGTGGCCTGGACTCCGCGCCCCGACAGCAGGCGCTTGAGGCCTTCGGCGCCGGACCGGCCGCCATCGCTGCCGGGCGGAAGCGCGGCGGCGATCGCCTCGGCGACCTCATAGCCGTCGGGGCGGTTGGTGCCGATGGTCCCGGTCGGCCCGCGCCGCGCCCAGCCGACGCAATAGAGGCGGTCGGCGATCCGGCCAGCCTCGTTGAGGAACTTGCCGCCGCGCTCGTCGTAGGCGACGCCGCCCAGCGGCGGGGTCGAGTAGCCGATGCAGCTGACGACCAGCGAGGCGGGGACCTCGTAGGTCTCGCCGGTGCCGCGCGCCGAGCCCTTGTCGTCGAGCTCGGTGCGCTCGACGATCACGCGCTCGGCCCGGCCCTCCCCTTCGATCGAAACGGGCCTGGCGAAGAAGTCGAACAGCATCGTCTTGGGCTTGTTGGCGCGGATGTTCGCGAACTCGCGCAGGATGGTGACCGACTTGCGCTGGCCGGGATCGAGCGCATCGTCGGCCTCGACCGGCGGGAAGTCGGCGAGGTCGACGACCGGCAGCGCCGCCTCGAGGTGCGCGAGCTCGCCCAATTCCTTGGGGGTCATGGCGATCTGGTGCGGGCCGCGGCGGCCGAGGATGGTGATGGTCCGGATCGCCGACGTGTCGAGCGCCTCGAGCGCGTGGCCGACGATGTCCGAGCCCTCGAACTCGGCCCGAGTCTTGGCGAGGATCCGGGCGACGTCCAAGGCGACGTTGCCGTTGCCGATCACCGCCGCGTGGCCGCCGCCGAGCGGCGGATCGAGGTCGGCGAAATCGGGGTGGCCGTTGTACCAGCCCACGAACTCGGCCGAGCCGACCACTCCGGGCAGCTCCTCGCCGGGGATTCCGAGCTTGCGGTCGTGCGGCGCGCCGATGGCGAGGATCACCGAATCATATTGCTCGAGCAGCTCGGCGACCGAGACATCGCTTCCGACGCAAACATTGCCGATGAAGCCGACGCCGTCGGTCTCGGCGACCTTCTCGTAGCGCTTGGAAACCGATTTCAAGGACTGGTGGTCGGGGGCGACCCCGAAGCGGATCAGCCCGTAGGGCACCGGGTAGCGGTCGATGATGTCGATGCGGGCCTGCTCGCCGTACGCCTTGGCCAGCGCCTCGGCGGTGTAGAAGCCCGCCGGTCCCGACCCGACCACCGCGAAATGCCGCATCAGCTGCCCCCGATCATTGTGCGCCGATGCTAGAGGCTGCAACGAAGGGGGCAAGAGCCCTCACCCCGACTCTCTCCCGCGCGCGGGAGAGGGAGGAGGAGCGCAGGGTTCCCACGAAAGTAGTACTTTCGTGGGGGCCGATGCGACGGAGGGTGAGGGGCCCCTCCACCAGCTGCGCTGGTCCCCCTCCCCGTTCCGGGGAGGAATTCAGTCGCTTTTGTCCTCGAGCAGCAGGTCGCCCTTGTTCTGGAGCATCGCCTCGATGGGCTTCGCGAAGATCGCCAGCATGCCGGGCAGCATCACCCGGACCCGGACCTTGGTCTCCTCGACGCCGATCTTCGTCGCGACCGCCTGGCCGAGCGCGTGGACGGTGAGGTCGAGCTCGTCGCCGGCCCAGTGCGAATCGACGTGGGACGCGCCGCCCGGGATATGCTCCTTCAATTTGTGGATGTTATTGGCGATGCGCCGCCGGGCCTCGTCGCGGCCCAGCTTGTGCGGCAGGTCGACCTGGATCGGCTGTTGCATGAGCGAAGAGTGGGCGGCCGTTCATCGCTTTTCAAGCTGGGACCGTCCATTATGCTGCGCGGATGAGCCTGCTGATTGCCCTGTCGATCGCCGCCTCGGCGCAGCCGGTCGCGGCCCCGCCGCCCCCGCTCGGCTGGCAGCCGGCCGCGGCCTATGTGACCGCGGGGCAGGACGAGCCCGGCTACCGCGCCTGGTACATGGCCTCGCCGCGGCACGGCTACGCGGTCAAAAGCTTCAACCACTACCTCGTCACCTACGGGGTCGGCGGGATCGTCCCGACCTGGCAGCTGCTGCGCACCGCCTCGTCGTGGCAGCGCTGCGGCGCCCAGCCGTTCGAGGTGCCGCCGACCTCCGAATGGCCGAACGTCGTCCAGACCTTGCGCTACGTGCGCGACTTCGTGATCCCGGCGGTCGGCCCGGTCGAGCCGGTGTCCGCCTATCGCAACCCGGTGCTCAACGTCTGCGCCGGCGGCGCGCCGGAAAGCGCCCACAAGCATTATTCGGCGATCGACCTGGTGCCGCTTCGGCCGACCAATCGCGAGGAGCTGATGCGGACGCTGTGCGCGGTGCACCCGCGGCGCGGCCCCGACTATGGGGTTGGCCTCGGCTTCTACGCGTTCCTGAGGTTCCACGTCGACACGACCAAGTACCGGCGCTGGGGGGCCGACCCGGGCTCGACCGAATGCCCGCCGATCATCCGCCCGTCCGACGTCGCCTCGGTCTACCAGCCGCCGCAGGCACCGCAGCCGCCGGTCGTCGCGCCGGCGCCGGCGCTGGCCGATCCGCTCGCGCCGGTGCCTTCGTCCGCGCTCCCGCCCGCGGAGACGGTCCCCGCGGCCTCCGAGCCCGCCCTCCCGCCGCAACGGTAGCGGCTGCGCTTTCCCCTTGTGTTGCCGATGTGCAACGCCATATCGGCGGCGATGCACAGGGGTGACCGATGGACCTGGAGAAACTGACCGAACGCGCGCGCGGCTTCCTGCAGGCCGCCCAGACGATCGCGGTGCGCGAGCATCACCAGCGGATCGCGCCCGCGCATTTGCTCAAGGCGCTGCTCGACGACGAGCAGGGG
>DASTZO010000277.1:0-2443 GCA_035764265.1 Sphingomicrobium sp. | reverse complement strand
TCAACGAAGACGTGATCCGCTTCATGACCATCCGCGTCGACGCGCATGAAACCGGCCCCTCGGCGATGATGCGCCGCGGCGAGCGCGACCGTGACGGACGTGGGGAGCGCGGCGGACGCGGCGACCGCGACCGGGGCGACCGGGGCGACCGCGTCGGCTTCCGCGCCCGCGACGAAGAGCTGGGAGTCTAGACCATGGCCCGTGCATTTTTCCGCCGCCGCAAGAGCTGCCCCTTCTCCGGCAAGGACGCTCCCAAGATCGACTACAAGGACGTCCGCCTGCTCCAGGGGTTCATCTCCGAGCGCGGCAAGATCGTCCCGTCGCGGATCACCGCGGTGTCGACCAAGAAGCAGCGCGAGCTGGCCAAGGCGATCAAGCGCGCCCGCCACATCGGCCTGCTTCCCTACCTCGTGAAATAAGGAGCGGAAGCATGGAAGTCATCCTGCTCGAGCGGGTCGAGAAACTGGGCGCGATCGGCGACGTCGTCACCGTCAAGAACGGCTTCGCTCGCAATTACCTGCTGCCCAACAAGAAGGCGCTTCGCGCCAACGAGGCCAACCGCAAGCTGTTCGAGGCCAACCGCAAGAAGATCGAGGCCGACAACGCCGACCGGCGCGCGGAGGCGGAAAAGGCCGCCAAGGGCGTCGAGGGCAAGACCGTCCAGCTGATCCGGCAGGCGTCGAACGTCGGCCACCTCTACGGCTCGGTCAGCGCCCGCGACATCGTCGAGGCGCTGGCAGCCGAAGGGGCTCATGTGACCAAGAGCCAGATCGTCCTCGACCGGCCGATCAAGGCGGTCGGGATGCACGACGTCAAGGTCGCGCTCCACCCCGAGGTCGCGGTGACGGTCCGGGTCAACGTCGCCCGCTCGCCCGAGGAAGCCGATTTGCAGCTCCAGGGCATCGACGTGATGGCGCAGATGTTCGAGCGCGACGCCGCGCCGCCGCCCGAGGAGCTCCAGCCGGTGGTCGAGACCGAGGCTGCCGAAGAAGCGGCCGCGGAAGCTCCCGAAGCCGAAGCTCCCGAAGCCGAAGCGTCCGGGACCGAAACTCCGGAGGCCGGTGCCGAGGCTCCGGCCGCCGACGAGGGCGAAGAGCAGGCCTAGGCCGCGTTCGGCCGAAGAAAATGAGCGCGGCGCCGGGCGATCGGTGGCCGCGCTTTTTTCGCGTTCCCATCCATTCGTCGCAACCCGGCGACGGCCGGCTGGCCGCCCGAGAGCGGAGAAAAGCCGATTCTCCGGCGATCCCAACTTGTTTCACTGTTTCAATGCCTTCGGTTCGTCGCATTCGCTTGAGCGGAGGCGGAACGGTTGGCGGATGCTCTTGGTTTTGTTCCCCGCAGAGCAATGAGGGGCCGACGCGAGGAGGATCAGCATGGCGAACGAAAGAGACGACGAGAAATTCGGCGAGAAGAAAGAGTTCGGCCAGGATCGGCAACAGCCGACGGGCCAGCAGGGCCAGCAGCCGACGGGCCAGCAGGGGCAGCAAGCCGAATTCGGCCAGCAGGGCCAGTCCAGGGAGTTCGGGCAGCAGGGCCAGGCCGGCAGCCTTGGCTCGCAGCCGGGCATGAGCGGCCAATCCCCGGAGCAAACCGGCGGCCAGAGCTCGGGCGGCCAAAGCTCGACGGGACAAGCCGACCTCGGGCGCAGCGGTGAAACCGAAACCCTGAGCAGCGAGCGCGGCTCCGGCCAGGGCAGCACCGGCGGACCGAGCGGCAGCGAGGGAACCGGCGGATTCGTCGGCTCGCAGGGCAGCGGCTCGGACGACTATCTGCGCGAGGAAGGCTCGACCGGCGGGTCGGACTTCGCCAGCCAGGGTCAGGGCGCGACCGAAGGCCAGGACGAGGACATCGAGACCGGCCAGCGGCAGAGCCGCGACTCCGACATCGAGGGCGGCTCGGGCAACATCTAGCCCCGGCCGACTTCGGACAAGGGCGCCGCGCTCCTTTACGGGGCGCGGCGTTTCTTTATGCGTCCGCGGGTTGCGGTGCCGTGCGGGCGAGGAACGCCGCCTCGCGCTCGACCCAGGGCGCGAAGCTCGGCCGCGCCAGGATCCGCTCGACAAAGGCGCAGGTGCGGGGACGGCGCTCGCGCCCGAGGTCGCAGCCGAGATGGCCGAAGTTCGCGAACGGGCTGGCGACCGCGATGTCGGCCAGCGTCAGGCCGTCGCCGACCAGATACCCGTCGCCCTCCGGGACGACCGTCTCGAGATAATCGAGGATCGGCGGCAGCTCGTCGCGCTCGGCCGAGTCGGCGGCGGCCTGGTCCCCGGGCCGGTTGAGGAAGCGCGGCGCAACCACCCGGTTGTAGAACATCTTCGCCCCGCACCCGGCGAGGACCGTGTCGGCGAACTCCTCGAACCAGATGGTCAGGCCGCGAAGCTTCGGATCGGCCGGGATCAGCGCCGGCTCCGGATGGCTGGCCTCGAGGTAATGGATGATCGCG
>DASTZO010000276.1:0-2194 GCA_035764265.1 Sphingomicrobium sp. | reverse complement strand
CGGCGCCGGCCGAACAGAGCCAGGGCGCGATATATTCCTCGAACTCGACGCCGTCTTCGACAACCTTCTCCAGTCGCCCATCGATCGTCCCCTTGTCGTCGAGGCAGCCGTACTGGATCTGCTGGAAGATCATCACCCGCTCGGGAAAGGCGCGGCCTTTCTCGTCCTTGAGCAAAATGTCGATGTCGCCGGGGCGGTCGAGCGTCGGCTTGCGGCTCCCGGTGACGATCAGCGCCCCGGCCATGCCGCTGCCGACCTGGACGAAGCCACTGCCGTGGCGGTGCGGGTGGTACCAGAAGGTGCCGGCCGGATGATCCTCCGGGATCTGGTACTGGTAGCGGAACTTCTCGCCCGGCGGGATCGAGATCAGCACATTGTCGCTGTTCCCCGACGGCGACACCCACAGGCCGTGGGTGTGAAGGTTGGTGTCGTTGAAGCAGCGGTGCTCCTTGGCCTGCTCGGCGGTGCACGGCTCGAGCTTGTTGTCGATGTCGATCGTCAGCTGCCGCCCGGGCGCGATCCGGATCGTCGGAGCGACGAAGGCGCCCTCGGCGATCCCGCTGCCGCGGAACGAGCGCAGCTCCACCGGGTCGTCCTTCCCCGTCCACGGGTTGTAGAGCGCCCCTTGCGCCCGTTCGACCCGGAATTCGTACGACTGGTCCTCCGGCGGCGTGGCCGGCGCCGAAGTTGCCGCCGCCGCCGTTGCCAGCAACGCCCATCCCGATCGTGCCGCTATCCCCATCGCGAGCTCCCCTGCTGCTCACTCGGGCATGCGCAAGTCCTGGCATTCGAACCCGCGCGCCGGGCCGATGTCTGACTCGGTTCGGCCGCCATGGCAAGCTCGGTCGCGGCCCCTCCACAAGCGCGGCGGCACCCGCTAGAGCCGCGGCCATGACCAAGCGCACCGGCGGCCGGATCCTCGTCGACCAGCTTCGAATCCAGGGCTGCGACCGCATCTTCACCGTGCCGGGCGAAAGCTTCCTCGCGGTGCTCGACGCGCTCCACGACACCAGCGAGATCGACCTCGTCGTCTGCCGGCAGGAGGGCGGCGCCGCCTACATGGCCGACGCCGACGGCAAGCTGGCCGGGCGGCCCGGAGTCGCGTTCGTCACCCGCGGGCCGGGCGCGACCAACGCCAGCGGCGGAGTCCACGTCGCCTATCAGGATTCGACGCCGATGATCCTGTTCGTCGGCGACCTCGACCGCTCCGACAAGGACCGCGAGGGCTTCCAGGAAGTGGACTTCGCCGCTTTCTTCCGGCCGGTCGCCAAATGGGCGGCGCGGATCGACGATGCCCGGCGGATCCCCGAATATGTCGCCCGCGCCTGGCGAGTCGCGACCGCCGGCCGCCCAGGGCCCGTAGTGTTGGCGATCCCCGAGGACATGCTGCGCGACGAGGTCGAGGCGCTCGACCGCCCGCCCGTCCCGCCGCTCGCCGAAGCCCCCGACCCCGGCGCGATCCAGGCTTTGTTCGAGCTCTTGAAGGAATCCTGCGCGCCGGTCGCGATCGTCGGCGGCGCCGACTGGAGCCCGCGCTCCGCGCACCATTTCGCCAATTTCGCCTATCGCTACGGAATCCCGGTCGCGGCCGCGTTTCGACGTCAAGACGCCATAGACAACAAGAGCGGGGTTTATGCCGGCCAATTGGGTTACGGGCCCAACCCGAAGCTGCAGCAGCGAATCCGCGACGCCGACCTGATCCTCGCCGTCGGCGCTCGGCTCGGCGAGGCGACAACCGACGGCTACACGCTCGTCACGCCCGACCACCCGGGGCAGACGCTCGTCCACGTCCACCCCGACCCCAACGAGCTCGGCCGCGTCTATCACGCCGACCTGCCGATCTGCGCCGACATGGGCGAGTTCGCCGAGATGCTCGACGAGTGGATCGACCCCGAGCTGGTTCCGTTCAGCGCGGGCAAGCAGGCCCACGAGGAATGGCTCGAATGGTCCGAACCGAGGCCCCGCAAGGGCGTGAAGCTCGACCTGGGTCCGTGCGTCGCGGCGATGCGCGCCCGGCTTCCAGAAACGACGATCGTCTGCAACGGCGCCGGCAATTTCTCCGGCTGGTTCCACCGCTACTGGCGCTACGGCAAGATGCCGACGCAGCTTGCGCCGACCAGCGGGACCATGGGCTACGGCCTTCCCGCCGCCGTCGCGGCGGCGTTGCGCTTCAGGGATCGCTCGGTGGTCTGCG
>DASTZO010000275.1:0-2391 GCA_035764265.1 Sphingomicrobium sp. | reverse complement strand
GATCGACCGTTTCGCCGCCAGCTATGCGGCCGGCGAAACGCCCATTCCCTGCGTCGAGTGCAACCAGCAGATCAAGTTTGCCGATCTTCTCGGCACGGCGCGTGAACTTGGCGCCGCGGTCATGGCGACGGGCCATTATGTGGCCTCGCGTGCCCGTCCCGGCGGTGGCCGTGCGCTGCACCGCGCCGCCGATCCCGATCGCGACCAGAGCTATTTCCTCTACGGCACCACCCGCGACCAGCTCGATTTCCTGCGCTTCCCGCTCGGCGACCTCGCCAAGAACGAGGTGCGGCAACTGGCCAGTGAGGCGGGGCTTGCGGTCGCCGCCAAGCCCGACAGCCAGGACATCTGCTTCGTCCCCGACGGCGATTATGCCGGGCTGGTCAAGCGGCTGCGCCCGGAAACCGCCGCCCCCGGCGAGATCGTCGACCTCGGCGGGCGCGTCCTCGGCGAGCACCGCGGGGTCGTCCATTTCACGGTCGGCCAGAGGCGCGGGATCGAGGTCGGCGGCCAGTCGGAGCCGCTCTACGTGGTGCGCATCGAGCCCGAGCGGCGCCGGCTGGTGGTCGGCCCGCGCCGGGCGCTGGCGGTCGAGGCGATGCGCGTCGAGGAGTGGAACTGGATCGGCGAGGATCAGAGCCGGGTCGGCGTCAAGGTGCGCTCGCTCGCGCCCCCCGTCGCGGCGGTCATCGATGGCGGCTGGGTGCGGTTCGACAGGCCCGAATATGGAGTCGCGCCCGGCCAGGCGGCGGTGGCCTACGACGGCTCGCGGCTCTTGGGCGGCGGCTGGATCGCCGAGACGGCGTCGGCGGCCTTGGACGAAGCGCCCCTCCTCGCGATCGCGTAAAGCGCCGCCCCGGCGAGCGCCAGAAGGCCGAGGGTCCGCCACGCTTCCCATTCGACCTGGCTCGCCGCCCAGATGCAAAGCGCGATCCCGGCCGCGCCGGTGACGTACAGCCAGCGCGGCACCGTCCCGCGTTCGGGCGCGCGCGGCAAAGCGGCGATGGTCACCGCGTAGATGATCAGCCGCGCGAGCACGCTGATCACCGCCAGCCAGACATAGGTTCCGACCAGCGCCAGCGCCGCCGCGAACGCGGCGAGGAAGGCGATCGAATTGGCCGGGGTGACGAAGAGCGGATGCACGCGCGCGAACCAGCGCGGCAGGTCGCCGCGCTCGCCGAGCGCACTGGTCACCCGCGAGGTCGAGGTCATGATGCCGTGCAAATTGCCGCTCAGCGACGCGATCGCGGCCAGCGTCAGGACCATCGCCCCGGCCGGCCCGGCGAGCCAGCGGCCGAGGTCGATCAGCGGCGCTTTGTCGTCGCTCCCGCCGGCGGCACCGCCGGGAAACGCGCTGACATAGGCCAGCTGGACCAGGAAATAGAGCAAGGTGGTCAGAGCGATGGTGATGAAGATCGCGCGCGGCAGGACGGTGCCGGGCCGCTTGGTCTCGCCGGCCGGGACGACGACGTTCTCGAAGCCGACGAACGCGTAGAAAACCAGCAGCACGCCCGCCTCGAGCTCGCTCAGCACCGGCATCGGCCCGGGCGTGGGCCACGGCACGGTCAGAGCCAGCACGGCGAGCGCGGCGAGCAGCAGCGGCAGCGCCTTGAGCAGAGTCAGCCCGCCGAGCAGCGCGAGCGCGCGCTTGACCCCGGCGATGTTGACCGCGGCGAGGATCGCGCAGACGGACAGCATCAGCACCGCCCGACCGACGCCCTGGTCGGCGCCGGTCCACCAGCGCGCGACATAAGCGGTGAGGACGTTGGCGTTGGCGGCGAAGGCCGCGGTCCGGGCGATGTAATAGATCCAGCCGAGCTCGAAGCCGACGAAGCGCCCGAACACCGCTCCGTAGGTTGCCGGCCCGCCGCTTTGCGGGAAGGCGCCGGCGCTCCGAGCGAACGGGACGATGATCAGCAGCGAGGCGAAGGCGACCAGCGGAAACAGCCACGGCGAGAAGCTTCCGAAATCCACGGCGAGGATCGCCGGCATCGCGAAGATGCCGCCGCCGAGCACCCCGTTGAACGACAGCAGGATCGCTCCGGCGAGGCCGATCCGCCGCTCGAGTTTCGGCTCGCTCACGGCCGGGCCATTGGTCACGCCGCGCCCTCGGTCAGGTCCGACGACAGCATGGTCTCGCGGTCGGTATGGCCCTCGGGGTCGAGGTGGATCAGGATCTCGGTCCCCGGGAAGCGCCGCTGGAGGTCCTCCTCGACCCGGTCCATCCGGTCGTGCGCCTCCTGGACTGTCCAGTCGGCCGGCACCCAGACGTGGAACTGGACAAAGCGATGCGCTCCCGATGTGCGGGTGCGCAGGTCGTGCAGGCCGGCCAATTCAGGATATTCGCCTGCAGCAGCGAGGAATGCCTCACGCTCCTCCTCAGGCCATTCG
>DASTZO010000274.1:0-6704 GCA_035764265.1 Sphingomicrobium sp. | reverse complement strand
AGGTTGAGGAACAATTCGAAAATCTCGTCGAGGACTTCGGCCGGCCGGGCGTCGGGTCGGTCGATCTTGTTGACGACGACGATGGGCTTGAGGCCGAGCGCCAGCGCCTTGCCGGTGACGAACTTGGTCTGCGGCATCGGCCCCTCGGCCGCGTCGACCAGCAGGATCACCCCGTCGACCATGCTGAGGATGCGCTCGACCTCGGCGCCGAAATCGGCGTGGCCGGGCGTGTCGACGATGTTGATGTGGATACCGTTCCAGTCCACCGACGTGCACTTGGCGAGGATGGTGATCCCGCGCTCCTTCTCGAGGTCGGTCGAATCCATCGCCCGCTCCTCGACGCGCTGGTTGTCGCGGAAGGTGCCGGACTGGCGGAACAGCTGGTCGACCAGCGTCGTCTTGCCATGATCGACGTGGGCGATGATCGCCACGTTGCGGAGTTTCATGCGCTTATTCTCGGGGAGTGAAGGTGCCGCGGCCCTAGCCGAAAGTCGCCTTTGTTGCAATGCAGCATGGGACATTCGAAACGCGGCAAGCGTTGAAACGCGCATCCTGTTCGATGGAGGAGTGAGCCATGCCGCGTGGAGACAAGGGCGCGTACACGAGCAAGCAGAAGCGCCGCGCCGAGCATATCGAAGAGGGCTATGAGAAGCGCGGGCTGTCGTCGAAGGAGGCCGCGCGCCGGGCCTGGGCGACGGTCAACAAGGAATCCGGCGGCGGCAAGAAATCCGGATCGGGCCGCGGCAAGACGGAAAACCACTCGGCGTCGCGCAAGGGCGGCCGCAAGGCCGCGTCCGGCCGCACCTCCGCAAGCCGTTCGGCGGCGGCGAAGAAGGGATGGGAAACCCGCCGCCGGCGCGGCAACGCCTGAGCGGCTAGCCGGTCCGTTCGAGGATTTCGACCGCCCGCTCGATCGCCCTCAATTCGCTGTGCGCGAGTCGGCCCAGCCGGGTCTCGAGCGCACCGCCGGTGCTTGGCCGGCGCTCGAGCTCGCTGCGCCCGGCATCGCTGAGCCGCATCGCCAGCCGCCGCCGGTTGTCGGGATCGGGTGAACGGTCGACCAGCCCGGCGCGGACCAGACTGTCGACCGATCGGCTGACCGCCGGCTCGCCGCGGCGGACTGCGGCAGCGACCTGCTTCAAGGTCGCCGGCTCGCGCTCGGCGATCGCGGCGAGCAGCTTGCGCCGGGCGCGCTCGGCCCGCTCGGCCGGGCCGTCGGCGATATAGCTCTGCGCGACCGCGCTGAAGCGCGCGGCGAGCGCCGCCGGTGATGATCCCCCGAACATAATTGCAGCCTAACAAATGTTTTGGGCGATGCAATGTTGACCGGCACAATTCGGCTCGCGATGACAGGCCGGTGAGACCGCCGCGCCCCCGCCCCAAGCTCCCCCGCAACGTCTGGATCCTCGGCTTCGTCAGCCTGCTGATGGACCTGTCGAGCGAAATCTACCACGCGCTCCTGCCCTTGTTCATCACGGTGACGCTCGGGCTTCCGGCCGCCGCGCTGGGCGCGATCGACGGCATTGCCGAAGCCACCGCCTCGTTCGCCAAGCTCGCGTCGGGGCGGATGTCCGACCGAAGCCGCCGCCGCAAGCCGCTGATCCTCGCCGGCTACGGCCTCGCCGCTTTGTCGAAGCCGCTGTTCCCGCTCGCGTCGGGGGCCGCCGAGGTGATGGGCGCGCGCTTCGCCGACCGGCTCGGCAAGGGCATCCGCGGGGCGCCGCGCGACGGGATGATCGCCGACGAGACCCCGCCCGAAGTCCGCGGCCGGGCGTTCGGCCTGCGCCAGGCGCTCGACACCGTGGGGGCCTTCCTCGCGCCGCTCGCCGCGATCGGACTGATGATCCTGCTCGCCGGGAACATCCGGGCGGTGTTCTGGATCGCGGTGATCCCGGCGATGCTGTGCTTCCTGCTCGCCTGGCTGGCGCTCAGGGAACGGGCGCCGCCCCATCCAGAGCAAGGCCAGCGGCCGCCGTTCTTCGCCGGCTTCCGCGAGCTCGACCGGGCGACTCGCCGGCTGATCGCGGTCGGCTTCCTGTTCACCCTCGCCCGCTTCTCGGAGGGATTCCTGATCCTGCGCGGGTTCGACGTCGGGCTGTCGGCGACTCTCTCGCCACTGGTGCTGGTGCTGTTCAACCTCGCCTTTCTCGCCCTCGCCTACCCGGCCGGTTCGTGGAGCGACCGGATGAGCCCCAAGGCGATCCTGATGATCGGGATGGCGGTGCTGGTCGCCGCCGACCTGGTGCTCGCCCAGCCGCTCGGGCTGCCGGGCCTCGCCGTCGGGGTCGCCCTGTGGGGCGCGCACATGGCGCTGACCCAGGGCGTCTTCGCGCGTCTGATCGCCGATGTCGCCCCGCCGCACCTGCGCGCGACCAGCTTCGGCGCTTTCTATTTCGTCGGCGGGATCGGGACCCTGCTCGCCAGCCTCGGCGCCGGCCTGCTGTGGGACCGCTCCGGCCCCGACGCGACCTTCATCGCCGGCGCCGCGGTCGCCGCGGTGGCGATGGCGATGCTGAGCCTGCTGCCCGAACAGCGGCGCGCTCCTAGCGCGTGAACTTCTCGCCCTTCGCCGCCTTGTCGAGCAGCAGCTTGGAGAAGGAGAAATCGCTGCCCAGCCGCGGCTCCTGCCGCTTCAGGCCCTCGACGATCGTGGCGAGGCCTTCGCTGTCGGCCCAGTACATCGGCCCGCCGCGGTACACCGGCCAGCCGTAGCCGTAGACCCAGACGACATCGATGTCCGACGCGCGCTGGGCCATGCCTTCCTCGAGGATCTTCGCTCCCTCGTTGACCATCGTGTAGAGCGTCCGCTCGACGATCTCCTGGTTGGAAATCTCGCGGCGCTCGACGCCCTGCCGGTGCGCGAAATCCTCGATGATCTGCTGGACCACCGGCGACGGCGTCGGCCGCCTTTTGTCGTCGTAATCGTAGAATCCGGCGCCTTTCTTCTGCCCCCAGCGGTCGATCGCGCACAATGCGTCGCGGACGTTCTCGATGCGGCTGGGATCGCGGTGCCAGCCGATGTCGACCCCCGCGAGGTCGGCCATCTGGAAGGGGCCCATCGGCATCCCGAACTCGACATGGACCCGGTCGACCTGCTCCGGGCTTGCGCCCTCGAGCAGCAGCTGCGTCGCCTGCACCTGGCGCGGCATCAGCATCCGGTTGCCGATGAAGCCGTGGCAGACGCCCGCGACCACCGCGACCTTCTTGATCTTCTTGGCCAGGCCCATCGCGGTCAGGAGCACGTCCGGGGCGGTCTTCGCGCCGCGCACCACTTCGAGCAGCTTCATGATGTTGGCCGGCGAGAAGAAGTGCAGCCCGACGACGTCCTGCGGCCGCGAAGTCGAAGCGGCGATCTCGTCGATGTTCAAATAGGACGTGTTCGAGGCGAGGATCGCGCCGGGCTTGGCGATCCGGTCGAGCCGGCCGAACACGTCCTTCTTGATCTCAATCTGCTCGAACACCGCCTCGATGACGAGGTCGCAGTCGGCGAGCGCCGCGAAGTCGAGGGTCGGGGTGAGCGCGCCCATCGCCTTCGACACCTGCTCGGTGGTCAGCTTGCCCCTGGCCGCGCTCGCCTCGTAATTCTTGCGCATCACGCCGGTGCCGCGGTCGAGCGCCTCCTGGCTGGTCTCGATGATCGTCACCGGGATCCCGGCCGACAGGAAGTTCATCGCGATTCCGCCGCCCATCGTGCCGGCGCCGATCACCCCGACCTTGTGCACGTCGCGCGGCCGCGCGTCCTCGGGCAGCCCCTCGATCTTGGCCGCCTTGCGCTCGGCGAAGAAGAAATATTGCTGGGCATTGGCCTGCGCGCCGCTCATCAGCTCCATGAACAGCTTGCGCTCCTCGATCACCCCTTCGGAATAGGGCTTGTCGAGCGCGGCCTGGACCGCCCGGATGTTCGCCTCGGGCGCGTCGAAGCCGCGGAATTTCTTCGCATTGGCCTGGCGGAACTCGTCGAAGATCTCCGGGTGGTCGCGCGCCTCCGCCAGCCGGTCCTCGCGCTCGGAGGATTTGGGCAGCGGGCGGACAGAGCGCACCTCCTCGGCGTACCCGACGGCGTGCGGCACCAGCTCGCCCTCGACCAGCCGGTCGACGAGCCCGCAGTCGAACGCCTCCTTGGCGCTGATCGGGCTGCCGGTGGCGCACATCTCGAGCGCTTTCCTGACCCCGGTGACGCGCGGCAGCCGCTGGGTCCCGCCTGCTCCGGGGAGCAGGCCGAGCTTGACTTCGGGCGTGCCGAGCCTGGCGGTCGGCACCGCGACCCGGTAGTGGCAGCCGAGCGCGACCTCGAGCCCGCCGCCCAGCGCGGTGCCGTGGATCGCCGCGACCACCGGCTTCGAACAATTCTCTATCCGGTCGACGACGGTTGGGAGCCACGGCTCCACCGGCGGTTTGCCGAACTCGGTGATGTCGGCGCCGGCGAAAAAGGTCTGGCCTTCGCAGGCTATCACCACCGCCTTGACCGACTCGTCGGCTTCGGCCTCCTCGATCGCCGCGACCAGGCCCTGGCGGACCGCGGCGCTCAGGGCGTTGACCGGCGGGTTGTTGGACGTGACCACGAGCACGTCGCCGTGGCGGTGAGTCGAGATGGGGCTGGTGGTCGGTCTGTCGAGAACGTCGGTCATCGCTTCCTCCACCGGCGCTCGCTAGGCGGGGGCCGGACGCGTTGCAAGGCCGGGCGCCGGCTGCCGCTTGGGACGCTCGAGCAGGAAATTGAGCCGCGCGGTGGCGATCGGGCTCGACCGCTCGGTCTGCCAGGCGGTCGCCTCGACATTGGCGATTCGGCTTCCGAGCCGCTGGACCTCGGCGGCCGCGAACGTGTCGCGGCCGGTGCCGCCGCGCATGTAATCGACGGTGACGGTGATCGGCTTCATCGCCACCGCCGGATCGGCGATCGCGCGGGCGAGGCTGGTGAAGGCTGCGAACTCGAGCAGGCCGGCGATCGCGCCGCCGTGGAGGTAGCCCGGCCTCCCGACGACGACGTCCTCCCCGAACGGCATCACGAAGCGGCACTCGCCTTCGCTGTCGTCGATGCGGAGGCGCAGCAGCTGCGCATAGGGCGGAAGCCGGGTCACCGCGCGGCTGTAGACGCCCGCGGCGACCTCTTAAAGCCGCCTCAGCCCTTGTTCTTGTAGCCGCAAATGACCCCGAGGATGAACGAGGTGAACAGCGCCAGCTGGACCTTCCCGGACGGATCGCTCCAGCCGAAATATTGCGCTCCCCAGCCGAACAGCACGACGAACATGGCGACCGCGAACCAGACCATCCGCTTTCTCCCATCGCAGGCCGGTCCCCCCGGCCGCGGCAGGATGCTCCTCGAACGGTAAACGGATCGTAAAGCTTGCCCGGCGGGGGCGCCGCCGCCATAGCGGCGCGCATCATGAAAGCCCGCGTTTTCATCACCCTCAAGCCCGGAGTCCTCGACCCCCAGGGCAAGGCGATCCACCATGCGCTCGAAGGGCTCGGCTTCTCGGGCGTCCGGGACGTCCGCGCCGGCAAGCTGATCGAGCTCGATCTCGCCGACGGCACCGGCGATGCCGACATCGAAGCGATGTGCCGCAAGCTGCTCGCCAACACGGTGATCGAGAATTTCCGCATCGAGCGGCTGGAGCCGGCCCCTAGTCAAGGCTCGGCACAGGCGTGAACAGCGCGGTCGTCGTCTTTCCCGGCTCCAACTGCGACCGCGACATCGCGGTGGCGATCGAGCAGGTCACCGGCCGCGCCCCGGCGATGGCCTGGCACCGCGACAGCGCGCTTCCGGACGGAACCGACTTCGTCGCCTTGCCCGGCGGATTTTCCTACGGCGATTACTTGCGCTCGGGGGCCATGGCGGCGCGGGCGCCGATCATGCGCGCGGTCGCCGACGCGGCGGCGCGCGGAGTGCCGGTGATCGGCATCTGCAACGGCTTCCAGGTGCTGACCGAGGCCGGGCTTCTGCCCGGCGCCTTGATGCGCAACGCCGGCCTCGCGTTCGTCTGCCGACCGATCGCGCTGACCGTCGAGAACAGCCAGAGCCTGTTCACCGCCGGCTACCGGTCGGGCGAGACGGTCACCTTCCCGGTCGCCCACCACGACGGCAATTACCAGGCCGACGAGGCGACCCTCGACCGGCTCGAGGGCGAAGGCCGGGTCGCCTTCCGCTACGCGGAAGCCGTCAACGGCTCGGCGCGCTCGATCGCCGGGATCCTCAACGACGCCGGCAACGTGCTGGGGCTGATGCCGCACCCCGAGCGGGCGATCGAGCCGGCGCACGGCGGCACCGACGGCCGGCGGCTGTTCGAGGGGCTGCTCGAAGCGGTCGCCTAGCGCTTGAGGACCCGGGTGAAGCATGAGCATGATCTTGCCGCTTTGCAGAACGCTCATTCGCCCCTTCCCGCGATGCCTTGCCCCGTGGGTAGCGCTGTTCCGCTGGCCGGCAAAGCGCGCTAGTTGCTGACCCGCGCGCCCGTAGCTCAGCTGGATAGAGCACGAGCCTTCTAAGCTTGAGGTCGCAGGTTCGAATCCTGCCGGGCGCGCCAGCATTGCGGGAGCTCGGAGCCCGTCACGCGCGGCTCGAGCGCGCCGCCGCGCGGTCGCTGGCGCCGGAGACTGACTAACCCAAATTGAACAATGGAACGAAAGCGCACAGCGAGCGCTGGCGGCGCATGGCGAGGTTCTTCTTCCATGTCCGCGACGACATGGACGTGCCCGACGAGGAGGGC
>DASTZO010000273.1:0-3372 GCA_035764265.1 Sphingomicrobium sp. | reverse complement strand
CAGAATTGATTTTTTCATCATCTTTCTCCCGATTATTGAGCTTGCATGGACCATGCTCCGGGACCCCATTTCCCCGGCGTCGGTGCACGTGTCACAGTCGCAGGAACGACGATTGAACACTATCGTTCCGGTTTCGCGACAAACTTGGCCTTTGATTCCACCAAACCGGCGCGCGACCGTTGCTTTGCGCCTCCGACAGCCCCTAGAAACGGCACCGCGATGAAGGCTTTCATCCATCACAACCCGGCGTGCGGAACGTCGCGCAAGACCTTGGAAATCCTGCGGGAATCCGGGGCCGACGTGACCGTCAACGAATATTTGAAATCGCCGCCGGACCGCGCCGAGCTGAAGCGGCTCTATGCGCGCGCCGGAATCACGCCGCGCGAGGGTTTGCGGGCCAAGGAAGCGCTCGCCGAGGAGCTCGGACTGACCCGCCCCGACGTCACCGACGACGAGGTCCTCGACGCGATGGTCGAGCACCCGGTGCTGATCAACCGGCCGATCGTCGAGACCGACAAGGGCGTGCGCCTGTGCCGCCCCCAGGAGAAGGTCCGCGAGATCCTCTAGGGCCGTCCGGCGGGGCGCCTGACAGATGCGTCACGCGCGCGCATAGTGCGGCCATGAGTCGGCTCGACCCGCGCCTGCTGCTGCAATGCTATGCCGCCGGGATTTTCCCGATGGCCGACAGCCGCGACGCCGCCGAGCTGTTCTGGGTCGAGCCGCGCCGCCGGGCGATCATCCCGCTCGATGGTTTCCACATGTCGCGCTCGCTCCGCCGGACGATCCGCTCGGGCCGGTTCCAAATCACCCGCGACCGCGACTTCGCGGGGGTCATCGCCGCCTGCGCCGACCGCGAGGAGACGTGGATCAACCAGGAGATCGAAAGCGCGATGCTGGCGCTGCACGCGAGCGGCCACGCCCATTCGATCGAGGTCTGGAACGCCGATCCGCGCAGCGCCGATCGCGGCCCGCAGCTGGTCGGCGGGGTCTATGGCGTGAGGCTCGGCCGGGCCTTTTTCGGCGAGAGCATGTTCAGCACCATGACCGACGCGTCCAAGGTCGCGCTCGCCTGGCTGGTCGCGCGCCTGAAGGTCGGCGGTTTCACCCTCCTCGACTGCCAGTTTATGACCGCCCACCTCGCCTCGCTGGGCGCGGTCAGCGTCTCGCGCGCCGATTATGTCGCATTGCTGTCGGCGGCGCTGGGCGGCGGCTCGGCCGGCGGCGGCGAGGCCGCGGCATCGTTCGCCGGCTCCGGCTCCCCCGCATCGTCGGGGCGCTCGGCCGGCGCTCCGCCCGACTTCCTCGCGCTCGACCGGCTGCTCGACGCGACCGGAGTCGCCGGCGCCGCCGGGCCGGCCGGATATGTCATCGCGCAGCTCTTGGGCCAGACGTCGTAGACCGGATGCTCGACGACGTTGAGCGACGGCGATTCCTTGTACAGCCAGCCCGAGAACACCCGCTGCCAGCGGCCGTCGGTGCGCTCGACGTCGAGCTGGACGAAGGCGCCGGTCAGGACCTCGCTCTCCCACGGCGCGGTGGTCTCGCACGCGCGCAGCCGGACGATCGCGTCCTTGACCCGCACCGACTGGCCCGGCCGCAGGGCGAGGTCGCGGACGATCCCGTTGCGCTTGTTCAACAGGCCGAGCACGGCGACCCGCTGCTCCATCGGGGTGACCCCGGCCGGCCTGCCGGCGCTCTGGGCGACCCGGGCGGTCACCGCCCGCCCGGTCGACTGCCGATCCGCCTGCTCGTCGCGGCCGCAAGCGCCGGCGCCGAGCGCCAGCACGATCGCGGCGGCGATTGCCCCTCGCACGCTCAATCAGGGGTCCAGGGCTGATAATCCCCGGTCGCGGCGGGCCGGACCTTGCCGCTGCCGAGCGCCCCGTCGGGCCGGAACGCGGCCATCGTCCCGGTCAGGTTTTTCTCTGGCGGCTTGTGGAACGGCCGCCGCGCCGGCAGCGCCTTGTCCGGAAGCTCGTCGATCGTGCCCTTGAGCCACGCGTTCCAGCCGGGCGGGACGTTGCTGCCGTCATTGTCGCCGGGATAGATCACCCAGCGGCGGCGCGGATCCTTCTTGTGCTGGAAATAGACGTTGCCGGCCTCGTCGCGCCCGACCTCCTTGCCGTGGCGGCTCGAGAACAAGGAGGTTCCCCACGTCGCGCCGTTCCACCAGGTGAAGGTTTTCGACCAGAAGCCCATCGGCGCGGCCTTTGCCCACTTCGCGGGCGGCGCGCAAGCATCCGGCGGAGCCTGTCCGGGGGACAGGCGAGCCGGTGCCGGCTAGCGCGGCCAACCCACCGTGTCGCCCTCGCGGATGCCGAGCTCGGCGGCCCGCCCGCCGGCGATCTCGAGCACCGCGGCGACCGGCTCGAGCGAGGGCACCGGCTCGAGCGACAGCGGCACGGTGTCGGCGGCGATTCGGGCGATCGTGCCGTCGGCGCGGACGAAGATTATGTCGAGCGGGATCAGCGTGTTCTTCATCCAGAACGAGGCGGGCTGCGGCGGGTCGTAGGGGAACAGCATGCCGCGGTCGGGCGCCAGCGACTGGCGGTGCATCAGGCCGGTCGCCTGCTCTTGCGGGGAGCGCGCGACCTCGACCGTGAAGCGGTGGGTGCCGGTTGCGGAGCGGATCGTCAGAGGCAGCTGCTCGAGCCCCGCCGCCGAGCGCTCGGCAAGCGGCGCCTGGGCCGGATTGCCGGGGGTGCAGGCGGCCACTGAGGAGCCGAGCATCATCGCCGCCGCGGCGGCGATCAGTCGGGCGCCCGCAATTCGACGGCGGTCAGGCCCTTCGGGCTCGATGCGACCCGCGCCTCCAGCCTCTGGCCGGGATGAAGCTCGCCCAGCCCCGCGTGGCGCACCGTCTCCATGTGGACGAACACGTCCTCGTCCTCGCCGCCGCGGTTGACGAAGCCATAGCCCTTGACCCGGTTGAACCACTTGACCTCCACCGGCTGGAATTCCCCGGCCGCTTCGGCAAGCGCCTTGCGGTCGGCCCGTTCGCTCGCGGAGATGGGCGATCTGGGCTGCGCAGGCAAGGCGGAGCTGAGGTCGATCGACAGCACCCGGGCCGCCTGCAGGCCGCGCTCCTGGCGCATCGGCACGCATTCGATAAGCGCGCCCTCGGGGACGCTTCGCCGGCCGTGCTCGCGAAGCACGCTGAAATGCAGCAGGATGTCGCCGTCGACCTCGTCGCTGACGATGAAGCCGAAGCCGCGGGTCGAGTCGAACCATTTCACCCGGCCGGTGATCGGCGCCATTTCGGCGGCGTCGTCCGCCCTCGCCGAAAGGCTTTCCGGCGCGTCGTGCTCATCCGTCAGCTTGGCACTGCTACGCTGCACCTGGACTGCCTAACTTAAGTTAGATTGTCGGCCA
>DASTZO010000272.1:0-7821 GCA_035764265.1 Sphingomicrobium sp. | reverse complement strand
CACCTCGTCGGCCGGCAGGCCGCGGAGAGACGGCGCGCGAACGAAGGTCGATGCGTCCGAGATCGTGTTCTGCGGGACGTAGAAGGAGGGCACGATATTCTTGATCGTGTCGAGAAGGTTCGCCGTCGGCTGGTTGGTCAGCTCGGCCGAGCTGATCACGTCGATCGGCGAGGCCGAGTTGGTCACCGTGCGGTCCAGCCGGCGCGTGCCGGTGACGATGATTTCGTCGCTGACATCCGTCGCCGCCGGCTGGCTGGCCGGCTGGTCGGCCGCCTGGGCGGTGTCCTCGGGCTGGGTCTGGGCCAGGCCGGGTACCGAAATGGCGATCGCCGCGGTGCCGATCAGTAGCAGTGCCGAAATACGCATGATGAATTCCCCCGTTGAGCGCGCGTAACGATGCATCTGTGACTTAAGCGGAGCCGGGGGGGAAGGGGAAGCGCGCATGAGGCCGCGCTTTCCGCCCGCATATGTTGCAGCAAGGTTACAGAGGCCGTCACCGCACCGCACTATTCGAATGGCAGAAGGGTTCTCGGCGGTGCGCAAGGCACTGGTGCGCCGCGCTCGGCGAGGAACGCATGGCGGACGATTTCCGCTTGCTGCTCAAGCCCGTAGCGGTCGAACGGACGGCCTTCCTCGAGCCTGTAGGAGTAGCGGCAGAACGGGTGGCGCATCAGCGGCAGGTAGAAGCGGCCGCGGGTCTGCGCCTGCCAGACGTGGGTCATCTCGTGGACGAACAGGCCCTGGCGGTGGAGCGGCTCGGCGGAGAAATCCTCCGACCACAGGTTTCCGTGCGGATGGAAGTGGATGTTGCCGGTCGGCGCCATCGCCGTGCCGCGGGGCTGGAACGGCCACCATTTGCGCCGGACCATCCGGACCTTCGAATAATCGATCGCGTCGCCGAATATCGATCGGGCGAGGGCGATCTCGCCGGGAGTCAGGGGGCGGGAGCCGCGCATCGCCGGCAACCCTTAGCCGGGCCGTTCCGCCCGGCAAGCCCGGCCCCCCAGCCGCCCCTTGCCGGGCGCGGGCGGCATCGCTAGGGCAGCGCAAAAGCAACAGGAGGAATGCGAGCATGAGCGAGACTCCCGACCGGGTGAAGAAGATCGTCGTCGAGCACCTCGGCGTCGACGCGGAGAAGGTCACCGAGGAGGCCAGCTTCATCGACGACCTGGGCGCCGACAGCCTCGACATCGTCGAATTGGTGATGGCGTTCGAGGAGGAGTTCGGGGTCGAGATCCCGGACGACGCGGCCGAGAAGATCACGACCGTCAAGGACGCGATCGACTATATCGACCAGAACAAGGGATAGTCTTCTCCGTTCGCCCCGGGCCTGTCGAAGGGCTGCACTTTTTCCTAGTTGGGCGTTTAGGCACACATTAGATGGCTTCGACAGCCCCGGATCCGGTCCGGGGCCGAACGGGCGCGAGCCTGTTCCAATTGGAGTTTGAACATGCGCCGTGTCGTGGTGACTGGTCTGGGCCTGGTGACGCCGCTCGGCGGCGACGTCGAGACCAGCTGGAAGAACATCCTGGCGAGCAAGAGCGGCGCCGGTCCGATCACCAAGTTCGACGCCAGCGACCAGAAGTGCCGCATCGCCTGCGAGGTCAAGCCCGCCGGCCATGAGTACGGCTTCGACCCGGCCAGGCGCATCGACCACAAGATCCAGCGCCAGGTCGACGATTTCATCATCTACGGCCTCGACGCGGCCGGCCAGGCGATCGAGGACGCGGGCCTCGCCGACATGTCCGAGGACATGCGGCTGCGCGCCGGCTGCTCGATCGGCTCGGGCATCGGCGGGCTGCCGGGGATCGAGTCCGAGAGCCTGGTGCTGCACGAGAAGGGCCCGGGCCGGGTCAGCCCGCATTTCGTCCACGGCCGGCTGATCAATTTGATCTCCGGCCAGGTGTCGATCAAATACGGGCTGATGGGCCCCAACCACGCGGTCGTCACCGCCTGCTCGACCGGCGCCCACTCGATCGGCGACGCGGCGCGGATGATCAAGGACGACGACGCCGACATCATGCTCGCCGGCGGCGCCGAGGCGACCATCTGCCCGATCGGCATCGCCGGCTTCGCCCAGGCGCGGGCGCTGTCGACAAACTTCAACGACCAGCCCGAGAAAGCCAGCCGGCCGTACGACCGCGACCGCGACGGCTTCGTCATGGGCGAGGGCGCCGGGGTGCTGGTGCTCGAGGAATATGAGCACGCCAAGAAGCGCGGCGCGAAAATCTACGCCGAGGTGATCGGCTACGGCCTGTCGGGCGACGCCTATCACGTCACCGCTCCGCACCCCGAGGGCTCGGGCGCCTACCGGTCGATGGAGATGGCGCTGAAGAAGTCGGGCCTCAACCCGTCGGATATCGACTACATCAACGCCCACGGCACCTCGACGCCGATGGGCGACGAGCTCGAGCTCGGCGCGGTCCGGCGGCTGTTCGGAAACGCCATCGGCACCCTGTCGATGAGCTCGACCAAGTCGGCGATCGGCCATCTGCTCGGCGGCGCCGGGGCGGTCGAGAGCATCTTCTGCATCCTCGCGATGCGCGACCAGATCGTCCCGCCGACCCTCAACCTCAACAATCCGAGCGAGGGCACGGCCGGAGTCGATCTGGTGCCGCACAAGGCCAAGGAGCGCTCCGTCCGGGCGGTGCTGAACAACAGCTTCGGTTTCGGCGGCACCAACGCCAGCCTGGTCATGAAGGCGGTGTGACGAAGAAGCTCGCCGCGCTCGGCGTCCTGGCTCTTTTCGCCGCGCTGGTCACCGTCTGGTTCCTGTGGTGGAGCCCCGGCCCGAGGCCCGGGCCGCACACCGTGATCGTCGAGGAGGGGTCGAGCCTCGCTTCCGTCGCCCGCCAGCTCGAGCAGCAGGGCGCGATCCCCGGCAGCGCTCGGACCTACCGGCTGATGGCGCGGCTGCTGGGCTCGGGCGACCCGGTCCAGGCCGGCGAGTTCGAGATTCCCAAGGGGACCAGCGGCGCCGCGGTGCTCGACCTGCTCCAGCATGGCCGGCCGGTGCAGCGGCTGATCACCGTCACCGAGGGCATGCCGTCGATCATCGTCCACGAGAAGCTCGCCGCGAACCCCTATCTGACCGGCCCAGCGCCGCTGCCGCCCGAGGGCTCGGTGCTGCCCGACAGCTACGGCTACAAGCGCGGCGAGGCCCGCGCCGCGGTCGTGCAGCGGATGCAGGCGGCGATGACCGAGACGCTCGACGCGCTGTGGGCCAAGCGCAAGCCGACCTGCCCGGTCAACTCGAAGGAGGAGGCGGTGACCCTCGCCTCGATCGTCGAGAAGGAGACCGGCAAGCCGTCGGAGCGGCGGATGGTCGCCGGGGTCTATTGCAACCGCTTGCGGATCGGCATGAAGCTGGATGCCGACCCGACGGTCATCTACCCGATCACCCGGGGCAAGCCGCTCGGGCGGCGAATCCGGCGCTCGGAGCTCGCCGCCGACACCGGCTACAACACCTACAAGAAGCCAGGGCTGCCCGCCGGGCCGATCGCCAATCCAGGGCGCGAGAGCATCGCCGCGGTGCTCGACCCGGCGCCGACCGAGGCGATCTATTTCGTCGCCGACGGCACCGGTGGCCATGTGTTCGCGCAAAGCTTCGCCGAGCACCAGGCGAACGTGCGCAAATGGTATGCGATCCGCCGCGCCCGCGGCGAGATGTGAAACCCGGGCCTCAGCGAGCCGCCGCTCGCGGGCTTGCGGAGAGGGCGAGCTGGCTCCGTTCCGCCGCGATCAGCTGGTCGAGGCGCTTCTGAATCCTCGCATAGCCGAGCTGGGACTGAAGGCTTTCCAGCGCCGGGTAGCTGCTCAGCCTGGCCGAGTAGGGATAGCCCCGCCAGCCGAGCTGCACGGCCTTTTCCAGGGCGTTCAGGGCCGCCTGGCCGTCGCCGCGCAGCGCCGCCAGCTGCGCCCTGGCGAACTCATGTTCGTTGCGGTTGGTCAGGTCGGGACCGTTGGGCCCGCGCGCCTGCATCCGGATCTCGCGTTCGAGGCAGGCCTGCAGCTGCTTCGATTCATCCGTCCTGCCGATCCGTTCGAGGGCCATGGCGGTGGCGACAATGGCTCCGGTGCGCTCCTTGCACAGCTCCGACGTGGCGGCGCCGCGGGCGGCGTAGAGCCGGGCGATCTGGGGCCAGTCGCGCGCCTCGGCGAGAGCCAGGAATGCGGTTGCCGAATCGGGCTTCGTCCACACCGATGCGTTGGCCGAGCGGGCTTCGAGCAGCAGCTTCGCCGTGTCGCCCTTGGCGAGTAGCCAGATGAAGCGGCGGTTGCGCTCCGGAGGCCAGGTCACCAGGGCCGGCACGCCAAGGGTCGCCGCCAGCCCCTCGAGGAATTGCCGGACGTAGGGCACGCCGGGGTTGAGGTTCATCGCCAGCCTCGCCTGCGCGACCGCTTCGGACAGATCGCCCGACACCCGCGCCTGGACCGTCCGGAACCGGGCCGCCTGGGCCGGCTCGCCGCCGCGCGCGACATATTGCCGAACGACATTTTCGGCGCGCTGGAACTCGCCCGAGGCCACGAATATGCCGTGCAGACGGTTGACCGGGACCGTCGACAGCGGGTCGATCTCGGCTCCGGCCTCGACCTCCCGAACCGCCTCTTCGGTCCTTCCGAGGGTCGCCAGGTGGAGCGCCAGCCAGGCCCTCAATTCGGCCCGCACCGGGTCGAGGCGGACCGCTCGCCGAAGCGGCTCGACTCCTTCCTCGGGCGGCAGGACGAGGCCGAGGGCGGCATAGCCTTCGGCCGAGTTCGGTGCGAGCTCGATGGCCTTGCGCGCGTGCCCGATCGCGATCGCGCGAGCCTGCTGGTAGGGGATGTCGCCGTAGGAATAGGCATCGTCCGAGAGCAGCCAGACCAGCTCGGCGAGGATCGCGTGGCCCGGCGCATAGTCGGGATCGGCGGCGATCACCCGCTGCGCCATGCCGAGCGCTTTGCGGAGCACGGGCTCTCGCCGATTGCGCATGGTCGCCCGGGTCGCGAGGTATAGATCGTAGGCGTCCGCGCGGGTGATCGGGGCGCGCGTCCGGCCGGCCGTCGAAAGCGTGCCCAGCAGCTCGGTCGCCACCGACTTGCCGATTTCGTCCTGGACGGCGAACACATTGCGGAGATTGCGCTGATAGTCCTGGGCCCATAATTGGGTCCCGTCGGCCGCGTCGATCAGGCGAACGCTGAGGCGCAAGTCATCGCCCGCGGTGCGCGCGCTGCCTTCCAGCACATGGGTGACGCCGAGCGATTTGCGCATCGCGGCGAGGTCGCCGCCGCGGTCCTTGAACAGCGACGCGGAGGTGCGGCCGATCACCCGGATGCCGGGCTCGCGGCCGAGCAGGCTCAAGATCGATTCCGCGACTCCTTCGGCGAAATAGCCCTTGTCCCGGTTGGGCGACAGGTCGGCGAACGGGAGGACGGCGAGGGTCGGGACCTCCGCGCCGCCGGCGCTGGTGCGGTTGAAATAGGCCCACGCTCCGGCGACCAGGACCGCCAGCGCGAGCAGGGCGATCAGCGGGCGTCGGCCAAGCTGCCACCCGCGGCGCTCTTCCGCGCCCGGGCGGGGAGCAGGCAAGGGGCCATCGGCCGTTTTCGCTGAAATCGCGTCGAGGACATGGTGCGGAAGCGTTCGCCGGCCGGTCCAGTCCCGGAGGTCGATCGCCTGGAATTGCCGAAAGCCCAGCGGCGGCTTGCAATCGTCGATCAGGATCGGGACGAGCCGGCCGGTGTCCCGGCCTTCGGCGGCCTCGTCGTTGACCCAGGCCGAATCGATCGACGAGCGCGACCACAGGACGACGACCACCTCGGCGTTTTTCAGGGCCTCGGCGATCTCCGCTCCGAAACGCGAGCCGCCGCGAATGTGAGAGTCCCACCAGACCTCGTGGCCGGCCGCCTGCAGCGCCTTGGCGAGCGCCTTGGCACGCGGAGCATCCTGGCGTGAATAGCTGACGAAGACGCGGGACATCGCCCCCCCAAGGCACCGGCGGGGCGAGACTGCGCCGAAGGCCCGGTCGCTTCAAGTGGCGCCGCGCGTTGGCGCAGCGCTACGCTTCGACCGCCTCGCTTCGCAAATAGCCGACGCGGCGCTCCTTGCCGGCGTAGCCCCACGCCCAGCCGAGGCTGTTGTCGAGCATCGCGAACGGGTCGCCGGGGTTGAGCTCGAGCAGCGCCTCGGCCTCGTCGCACGGGCCGGCGCGCAGCGTTCCCGCCCGGCTCACCGCCCGCTCGAGCGGCTCGGCGTAATGGGAGGCGATGACCTGGTGGGCGAGCGCGACGTCGGCGAGGTCGCGCCGGTAGGCGTGGGTCGCGGGGTCGGGCGGGCTCGACGGTCCGGTGAGCGCGAAGCCCTCAGCGCTGGTGGGCGAAGGCCGCGGTGCCGATGATCGGCCGGTGGGCCGCCGGGGCGCCCTCGCTGCCCTCGCGGAGGTTGCGCTTGAAGCCTTCAAGGAAATTTGCCCCGTTGCTGGTCCGGACGACGAACACGTTCCGGCGGTCGTCCTGGTCGCGTTCGCGCCGCAGATAGCCGAGTGCGCCGAGCGTGTTCAAGGCGCGAGTGACCACCGGTTTGGAGACTCCGAGGATCTTGGCGAGGCCGCGCACCGTGTGCGGGCCAGGCGTCAGATAGACCAGCATCAGCAGGGCCATCTGCCGGTTGGTGAGATCCGGCTCGCCGGATCGGACATAGGCGATCAGCGCCTTCATCCAGCCGGTTAGCGAAACCTCGCTCATTGCTGACAAGTCTCCGTGGCGTCGCGTGCTTGCCGAATTAAACCGGTAAGGAGGCGAAATGTTGCAGCCAAACGACCGGAAAAACGGGAAAAATGCGCGGGTCGTCCGAAGCCGCGGCCGAATCAGCGTGCCGGATAGCGCTCGCAGAGGAGCGCGAAGGCGGCGCGCAGCCCAAGCGCGTCGCCGCCCTTGGGCCGCCCCGGCTTGGCCTTCGGGCGCCAGGCGAACGTGTCGAGATGCGCCCATTGCGTCTCCCCGGGAACGAAGCGGCGCAGGAACAGAGCGGCGGTGATGCAGCCGGCCAGCTGCGATCCGGTGGCGTTGGCGATGTCGGCGACGTCGCTCTTGAGCATGTCGTCGTAGCCGTCCCACAGCGGCATCCGCCACAGCGGGTCCTCGACCTCCCTGGCGGCGGCCTCGAAACCGTCGAGCAGCTCGTCGCGGTTGGCGAACAGGGCGGGCAGGTCGGGGCCTAGCGCGACCCGGGCGGCGCCGGTCAGGGTGGCGAAATCGAGGATCAGCTCGGGCCGGGACTTTTCGCCATCGCCCTCGGCCGCCCGGGCGAGCGCGTCGGCGAGGATCAGCCGGCCCTCGGCATCGGTGTTGTCGATCTCGACCTGGAGGCCCTTGCGCGACCGGACGATGTCGCCGGGCCGGAGCGCGGCCGCGGATACCGCATTCTCGACCGCCGGGATCAGCAAATGCAGCCGGACCGGCAGGCGCCCGGCGGCGGCGAGGACGAACAGGGCCAGCGCATGCGCCGCGCCGCCCATGTCCTTTTTCATCAGCCGCATGCCGCTCGCGGTCTTGAGGTCGAGCCCGCCGCTGTCGAAGCAGACGCCCTTGCCGACGATCGCCACGCGCGGGTGCCCGGGATCGCCCCATTCGGCCTCGACCAGCCGCGGCGCGCGCTCGCGCGAGGCCGCGGCGCCGACCGCGGCGACCAGCGGATAGCCCTCGGCGAGCGCGTCGCCGGAGGTCACCCGAACCTCGGCTCCGACCGCGGCGACGTGGTCGCGGACCGCGGCCTCGAGCTCGGCCGGGCCGAGGTCGCCGGCCGGGGTGTCGACCAGGTCGCGGACCAGCGCGGTCGCCTCG
>DASTZO010000271.1:0-4455 GCA_035764265.1 Sphingomicrobium sp. | reverse complement strand
TCTGGTGGTTGGCCAATGGTTGCTGGACTCCGTCGATGAACACCATTTCCGCGGCGCTGGCTCCCTCGAGCGGGTCGCCCGACCAGATCACCACGTCGCCGCGCCGACCCGGCAGCAGGCTGCCGATCTCGCGCCCGAGGCCGACCGCCTCGGCCGACCGCGAGGTGATCATCGCCAGCGCCTCGCCCCAGCTGACTCCGGTCGCCCCGGGGACGTTGCGCAGCGCGACGAGGTTGCCAGCATATTGCCGCTGGTAGAAGATGTTGCGCGTGTCGTCGTCGTCGATCATCCCGATCGACACCTTGACCCCCGCGGCGCCCATCCGGCCGACGTTGGACTGGGTCGCGGCGAGCTGCTCGAACGACGCCGGCAGATCCTTGACCGGCGAGGCGATCACCGGGATCCCCGACGCGGCGATCCGGTCGGCGACCGTCCAGCCCTCGCTCGCCCCGACCAGCACCAGCTTGAGCGCCGGGAACTCGCGCTTGAGGCGGATCACCTGCAAGATGTCGCTCGCACGCTCGGCGTGGACCAGCAGATACTGGCGCCCCTGGAGCACCGGGACCAGGGCGGCGGCGTCGAACCGGGTCAGAAGCACGTCCTCGCTGCGCCGCGCGTCGGGGCCGATGATGCGCGATTCATTGGGGTCGCGGATTTCCGGCCGCAGGCGCTCGTCGGGCTCCGCAACGGCGCCCGACGCGATCGGCACCGCGAAGCGGCGCAGCTCCGCGGCCTCGCGCAGCGCGTTGCGGAACAGCACGTGGGCCGACGCCCGCGACCCGCCGGCCTTTGACGCCCCGGTCTCGCCGAGCTCGACGAACTGGAAGCGGCGCGCGGCCGTGATCGGGTCCATGTCGGCGCCGGTGTCGATGACCGCGCCCTGGCCGGCGAAGATGCTCTTGGCCGCCCCCGGCGCGACGATGGCCCGGGTCACCCCGTCGGCGCGGTTGACGGCGATGGTCGAGGCGAGCGGGTTAATCGCCGGAGCGACGTCGATCGCGGCGCTGAACGGCCCGTTGTCGGCCTGGGTGTCGACGCTTCCCTCGACGCTGAGATCGACTTCGGCGAGGCCGAGGCGCGAGAAGCCGGCGACGATGCCCGGGGTCACCCATTTGCCGGTCGCATCGACGATCGTCGCTCCGGCCGGGACGCCGACCGCGGGCCCGGCGGCGACGATCCGCCCGTTGCGGATGACGACGGTGCCGGAAACCGGCTCGCTGCCGTCGCCCGTGGCGACCGTCCCGCCGGTGATCGCGATGGTCTGAGCAGTGGCGGGAGTTGAGATTAGCGCCAACGCAAGAAGAAATACCCTCACCCCAGCCCTCTCCCGCGCGCGGGAGAGGGAGGGACCCGCCGCGCAGCGGTGGGAGGGTGAGGGTTTGCTCATTTGACGTCCCCTTCGCCCGGCTGGCCGAGCTCGAAATCGCTGACCGGGCGGCGCTTGGGATCGTTGGCGTCGTACATCAGGGCGCCGTCGATCCACACCCGTTCGGGCCGGGCGTAGACGCTGAACGGATTGGCGTTCCACAGCACGACGTCGGCCATCTTCCCGGGCTTGAGGCTGCCGGTCTTGTCGAAGATCCCGAGCGCCCTGGCCGGGTTCGCGCTGAGCCAGGTCCAGGCGACCTCCTCGCTGATGTTGATCCCGGCCCGGCGGCCGTCGGCGAGCGCCTTGGCGGCCTCCTGGTTCAGCCTCTGGATGCCGTTGGGATCGTCGGAATGGACGATCGCGCAGGCGCCCGAATTGTGGACGAACGGGATGTTCTCCTTGATCGCGTCATAGCTTTCCATCTTGAAGCCGTACCAGTCGGCCCACATTGCCGAGCAGATTTGGTTCGCGGCCAGCAGGTCGGCGACCTTGTAGCTCTCGACCGCGTGATGGAAGGTGCCGATCCGGTAGCCCATCTCGCGGGCGACATCGATCATGATCGCCATCTCGTCGGCGCGATAGCAATGATTGTGTATCAGGATCTTGCCGGCCAGCACGCCGCGCAGCGTGTCCATCGCCAGGTCGCGCTCGGGCATGGTGCCGCCCTTGCGCTCGTAGGCGTCCCACTTGCGCTTGTACGCCTGCGCCTTGAGCCAGGTCGCCCGGGTCAGCGCGATATTGCCCATCCGGGTCTGCGGGATGTTGCCCTTCGAGCCATAGACCCGCTTCGGGTTCTCTCCGCACGCCATCTTGAGCCCGTACGGTGCGCCGGGGAATTTCATCCCCTGGACGGTGCGCGCATAGACGTTCTTGAGGGTGACCGAGCGGCCGCCGAACAGGTTCGCCGAGCCGGGCAGCACCTGCAGGGCGGTGATTCCGCCGTTGGCGAGCGCGCGGCTGAACCCCGGGTCCTGCGGCCAGACGCTGTGCTCGGCCCATACCTCGGGCCGCGCCGGGTCGGTCGCCTCGTTGCCGTCCGAATGGGACGAAACCGCCGGCGACGGATAATCGCCGAGGTGGCTGTGGACGTCGATGATCCCGGGAGTCACATATTTGCCGGTGCCGTCGATCTCGACCGCCCCCGCGGGCGCCGCCAGCCCGGCGCCGCCGACCGACTGCACGACGCCGTCGGCAAGCACCACCGTGCCGCCGTCGATCCGCCCGCCCTCGCCGTCGAACACGGTGGCGTTGCGGATCACCGTCGGGACGCCGGGATAGCGGACGTAGGTCGACGGGAACGGGTCCTCGTTGATCCGGATCGGAGGCGCCGGTTTCGGCTTGGGCATCAGCTGGGCGCAACCGGGCAGAGCGAACGCGATCAGCGCTGCCCCCCAAAGCCTGCGCCGCATCAGATGCGCGCCGGGTCCGGGTCGGGGCGGGTCTCGCGTTGCGGCTTCATGCCCGGAGCCGCGGGCTCGGCGAGCTCCGCCTGCCCCGCCAGATCGTCGTCCCTGAGCGTGTCGAGGTGCATCCACCGCTTCACGATCGGCGACAGCATGAGCACCACGACGCCGATCCCGATCGTCCACCAGCCGATGGTGTTGTAGACCGCGAGCGTCCCTTCCTTGGTCATTTCGCCGTCGTGGCCGCCGGTCGCCTCGCCGATCTTGCCGGCGACGAAATTGCCGACCGCGGTCATGTAGAACCAGGCGCCCATGATCAGGCTCGCCATGAAGGGGGGGGCAAGCCGGTTCATCGCGCTCAGGCCCACCGGCGACAGGCACAATTCTCCGGTCGTGTGCAGCAGATAGAGCAGGAACACGAACAGCACCGCCGTCTTGGCTTCGTCCCCGACCGGGAAGGCATTGGCGCCCCAGACGAACACCAGGAAGCCGGCGCCGACCTGGAGCAGGGCGAGCGCGAACTTGGCCGGGGCCGAGGGCTCCATCCCGCGCCGCCCGAGCGTCACCCACAGGCCGGCGAAGATCGGCGCCAGAAGCAGGATGTAAATCGGGTTGATCGACTGGAACAGCGACGCGGGCACTCCGGCGCGGTCGACGTAGCGGTCGGTGTAGAGGTTGATGCTCCCGCCCGCCTGCTCGAACAGGCCCCAGAACACCGGGTTCAAGGCGATCAGGAACAGGATCGCGAAGATGCGCTGGCGCGGCTCCCGGTCGAGCTTGAAGGCTTCGTAGAGCACATAGCCGAGCAGCCCGATGCCGGAGACGATCAGCAGGGTCTGGATGATGTCCTGGTACTGGATCAGCGCCCAGATCACGGCGACGGCGGCGAGCCCGACCCCGTACAGGGTCCATTCGGTGTTCTTCGCCAGGGCCCTGGGCGCTTCGCCCGCTCCGCGCAGCGCCGGGCGGCCGAGCACGAACACGACGAGGCCGGCCAGCATGCCGATCCCGGCAAGGCCGAAGCCGTAGGCCCAGCCGACCGTCTCGCCGAGATAGCCGACCAGGATGGTGCCGACCGCGGCGCCGAGATTAATGCCCATGTAGAAGATGGTGTAGGCGCCGTCGCGGCGGGTATCGGTCAGCTTGTAGAGCTGCCCGACCATCACCGAGATGTTGGCCTTAAGGAAGCCCGAGCCGACGATGATGAACGCGAGCGCGGTCCAGAAGACGTTGATGGTCGGGTCGTTCTGGCCGCCGACTCCCTCGACCGCCATCAGGAAGTGGCCGCACATCAGCAATATGCCGCCGAACAGCACCGCCCGGCGCTGGCCGAGCCAGCGATCGGCCACGTAACCGCCGAGGACGGGGGTAATATAGACGAGACTGCCGTAGGCGCCGTAGATCAGGTTGGCCTTGCCGTCGGCGAAGAGCCAGAACTTGGTGAGGTAGAGCACCAGCAGGGCGCGCATGCCGTAGTAGGAGAAGCGCTCCCACATTTCGGCATAGAACAGCACGAACAGGCCGCGGGGATGGCCGATCACCTCCTGGCTGCGGCGGGTGGCGAGCACAGCGCCGATCGCGAGGAAGGCGAACAGCGCAAGCGCTCTGAGTGCGGCTATCCAGTCCCCCTCGGACCACCCTGCCATTGCCTTCATTGCCGCCCGTTCCTCCGCGAATGATCCG
>DASTZO010000270.1:0-2259 GCA_035764265.1 Sphingomicrobium sp. | reverse complement strand
CCGCGCGGGGTCAGGGCGATCATCGGCCGGGTGCCCTTGCCCTCGGCGGCGACGCTGTCGAGCGCCGCCGCGAGCACGTCGGGGCGAAGCACCATCCCGGCCCCGCCGCCGGCCGGAGTGTCGTCGACGCTCTTGTGCTTGTCGGTCGCGAAGTCGCGGATGTTGCGGGTGTCGAGCGACCAGAGCCCGTCGGCGAGCGCCCGTCCGGCGATGCTGAGGCCGAGCGGCCCCGGGAACATCTCGGGGTAAAGCGTCAGCACGGTCGCGGTAAAAGTCATTTCCTCGCAAGCCGGCACGCCGAACGCCCCGCAAAGTAATTGATCGCGAAGGCGATGACAGCGAGTACGATGGTAGTGAATGCAGCGGCCGCCATCATGCCGCAGGCGTCTACACCACAATCCTCATCAGAAGCGGTTGATACGCTCACGATCATCACAAGTGCGAGTGCAATTCCAACTCCGGGAATCGGTATGGCTGAAATCATTGCGACGCGACGTTCTGGCCAAGCTGTCATTCGTCCCAGAAACCAAGCAACCACAAAGGTCGACGCAGCCACGGCAGCGACCATCAGGAGTTCGGTTAGTCCTATCGGAAACATGCCTTCGACCTAGCGAATGCGGAACAAGCACGGAAGCACAGGTTTCTGCCGTGATGGATAAACCCCTCGACTGCCTGATCGTCGGCGGCGGCCCGGCCGGGCTGACCGCCGCCATCTACCTCGCCCGGTTCCACCTCGACATCCTGCTGGTCGACGCGGGCAAGAGCCGAGCCGCGATGATCCCGTGCACCCACAACCACGCCGGCTTCCCGGACGGCATCAGCGGCAAGGAGCTGATCGGGCGGATGAAGGAGCAGGCGCAGCTTTATGGGGCGCGGATCGTCGAGGATCACGTGACCCGGCTCGACTGCGAGGGCGAGCTGTTCACGGCCGAATGGGGGTCGGGCTCGGTGAGCGCCAAGACGGTGCTGCTGGCCACCGGGGTCGCCAACCGCCGCCCGCCGATGGACGAGGGGCTGCACGACGAGGCGCTGGCCCGCGGCCTCATCCGCTATTGCCCGATCTGCGACGGCTACGAGGTCACCGACAAGAAGGTCGGGGTGATCGGCAGCGATTCGCACGGGGTCGCGGAGGCGCTGTTCCTGCGCGGCTTCACCCGCGACGTAACCCTGATCGCCCCCCACGCCGAGCTGGACCTGCCGGCCGAGGACCAGGCGAAGCTCAAGGCCGCCGGAATCGCGTGCGTCGACGGCCCGGCCGAGGCGGTCGCGGCGCTCGACAAGTGCATCGTCGTCGACACCGCGCAAGGGCATCACACGTTCGACAGCGTCTACCCCGCGCTCGGGTCGGACACCCATGTCCAGCTCGCCGAGATGGTCGGCGCCCGGCTCGGCGAGGACGGCTGCATCGGCGTCGATGCGCGCCAGCGGACCAGCGTCCCGGGGGTCTATGCGGCCGGCGACGTGGTCATCGGGCTCGACCAGATCAGCCACGCGATGGGCGAAGGCGGGGTCGCCGCGACCACCATCCGCAACGATCTCGCCAGGGATCGGCCGCTCCTGCGGTAGATCAGGCGAGGAACTCCGGGTCGAGCACGACCCGGCCGTCGGCGAGGTCGGCGATCCCGGGCTTGAAGGGAATGAGCGAGCGGCGGCCGTCGGGGTCCGCGACGTCGAGCAGATCGCCGGCACCGAAATTCTCGACCGCGGCGACGGTGCCGAGCGCTCGGCCCTCGCGGTCGACGCAAGGCAGCCCGACCAGGTCGGCATGGTAATATTCGCCCTCGGCGAGCGGGGGCAGCGACGCCCGGTCGACCTCGACCAGCGCGCCGCGCAGGCTTTCCGCGGCGGTGCGGTCGGCGATGGCCTCGAAGCGGGCGACCGCGCCCTTGCCGGCGGCCCGCACCCCGAGCAGCCGGCGCTCGGCGCCGCCGACGAACAGGGTCGCGTGGCGGGCGAGGCTCTCGGCGCTGTCGGAGAACAGCTTCAGTCGGACCTCGCCCTTGATGCCGTGCGCGCCGGCGACGGCGGCGAGCGGGATGCGCCGCCCCTCCGTCGCCGGCGTCGCCATGATTATTCGGCCTTCTCTTCGGCTTCACCCTCGGCCGGCGCCTCGGCGTTCTCGACAGGCTCGTCAGCGGGCGCAGCCTCTTCGGCAGCGGCCTCGGCCGGCTCGGGCGAGTCGGCGGTCGCCGGAGCGTCCTCCACCGCGCCTTCGGCCGGTTCGGCGGCGGATTCGCCCTGGTTGCCGGCCTCGTCGGC
>DASTZO010000269.1:0-9178 GCA_035764265.1 Sphingomicrobium sp. | reverse complement strand
CGGGCCGCGCTCGAGCGCCGCTGGGTCGCCCGGGCGCGGCGGCGGATACCGGTCTACGCGTGGACGATCCGCACGCCCGCCGAGCGCGAGCAAGCGCGGGTTCACTCGGACGCGCTCATCTGGGAAGCCGATGGCCGACCGTGAAACCGAGCTGATCGCGCGCCTCGCGCCGGGGGTTTCCCAACTCGACTCTGGCGCCTGGGACCGGCTCGCGGGCGGCGACCCGTTCGTCAGCCATGCGTTCCTCGCCGCGCTCGAGCAATCGGCCAGCGTCGGCCCCGGCACCGGCTGGTCGCCCGCGCCGATCCTGGTCGAGGATCAGGCCGGGGCCCTGCTCGCCGCCGCGCCCGCCTATCTGAAGAGCCACAGCCAGGGCGAATATGTGTTCGACCACGGCTGGGCCGACGCCTTCGAGCGCGCCGGCGGGCGCTATTACCCCAAGCTCCAGGTCGCGGTGCCGTTCACCCCGGTCCCAGGACCGCGGCTGCTTGGGGCCTGGCCGCAGCAATTGCTCGCCGCGGCCGAGGCGGTGACCGTCCAGAACGGCCTGTCGTCGGCCCACGTCACCTTCATCGACGAGGCGGGGGCGGCCGAGGCCGAGCGGCGCGGCTGGCTGATCCGCCACGGCATCCAGTACCACTGGCTCAACCGCGGCTATCGCGACTTCGACGATTTCCTTGGCCGGCTGACCAGCCGCAAGCGCAAGGCGATCCGCAAGGAGCGCGCCGCCGCCCGCGCCGGGCTCGAGTTCGCGGCGCTGACCGGCAGCGCGATCGGCGCCGCCGAGTGGAATTCGATGTGGGCCTTCTACCAGGACACCGGCAGCCGCAAATGGGGCCGGCCCTACCTGACCCGCTCGTTCTTCGACCGAATCGGCGAGACCATGGGCGACAAGCTGTTGCTCCTCCTCGCCTATCGCGGCGGCGAGCCCATCGCCGGCGCCCTCAACCTGATCGGCCCCGACACGCTGTACGGCCGCTATTGGGGATGCGTCGACGAGGTGCCGTTCCTCCATTTCGAGCTGTGCTATTATCAGGCGATCGAATGGGCGTGCCGGCATGGCCTGTCCTCGGTCCAGGCCGGCGCGCAGGGCGAGCACAAGCTCGCCCGCGGCTACGAGCCGGTGATTGCCCGCTCGGCCCATTTCATCGCCGACCCGGGCTTCCGCAGCGCGGTCGCGACCTTCCTCGACGGCGAGCGGCCGGCCATCGCCGCCGAAGCCGAATGGGAGCGCTCGGCGCTGCCCTACCGCTCGTCGGAGTAGAGCGCGACCGAGCGCCCGCTTTTGTCGGCCATGCCGCGGTACATTCCGGGCGTGTTGAACGAATAGACCTGCTCGCCCTTCGGGGTCAGGACGATCACTCCGCCGCTCCCGCCGAGCTCGGCGATCTCCTTGAGCACGGCGTCGGCCGCCGCCTGGGGCGGTTCGCCGCGGAAGCGGATCCGAGCGCAGATTTCGTGCGCCGCCGCGGCGCGGATGAAATATTCCCCGGACCCGGTCGCCGAGACCGCGCAGCCGCGGTCATCGGCATAGGTGCCGGCGCCGATGATCGGACTGTCGCCGACCCGGCCCCAGCGCTTGCCGGTCGTGCCTCCGGTCGAGGTCGCGGCGGCGACATGGCCGCGGGAGTCGAGCGCCACGGCTCCGACCGTGCCGTATTTATACTCGATTTCGAGAGCGCCGACCTTGCCGGCCTTCATCTCCTCGAGCTGGCGGCGGCGGTTGGGGGTTGCGAAATAGCTGTTCGGGACCTGCGGCAATCCCTGCTCGCGCAAGAACTGGTCGGCGCCGTCGCCGGCCAGGAACACGTGCTCGCTCTTTTCCATGACCGCCCGGGCGAGGCTGACCGGGTTCCGGGTGGCGGTGACGCTCGCGACCGCTCCGGCCGCGCGGGTCCGGCCGTCCATGATCGACGCGTCGAGCTCGATCACGCCTTCGTAGGTGAAGACCGCGCCGCGGCCGGCGTTGAAGTTGGGATCGTCCTCCAGCACCTTGACCGTCGCCTCGACCGCATCGAGCGCGCTGCCGCCGGACTCGAGCACTTTCGACCCGGTCACCAGCGCGCGATCGAGGCCGGCGCGGATCGCCTTGTCCTTCTCCGGCGTGATCTTGGCCCGCTCGATCGTCCCGGCGCCGCCGTGGATGACGAGCTTCCAGTCCCGTGGCGGCTGGGGGTGGGCGACAGTGGCCATCATCGACACTCCAAGGATCAGCAGCAAGCGCATGGCGGCACTCCGTTGGCGGGTGCATAGCCGCGCCGTCCATCCGATTCCAGTTGACGGGCGAGGTGTGATGATATTATTATGATATCAATTTAAGGGAGGATGCTGTGGCAAAGGATCCAAAAGGTGCGAAGGGTGACGTGGTTGCGCTGACGTCGAGCCGCGAGCGCTCGGCCTCGACCTCGAACGGCTACATCATGCTGCTGGCTCTGCTGCTGGCGGTCGCGATGCAGGTCTACGGCGTGGTCGATCTGGCGAGGGACAATCCCGCGGCGCTGCCGATCGCGGCGCTCGTCGTCGGCACCCTCTTGCTGCTGCTGGTCTCGCCCGGCTTCTACATGCTGCAGCCCAACCAGGCGACGGCGATCACTTTGTTCGGCGACTATCGCGGCACCGACCGCACCACCGGGCTGCGCTGGACCTGGCCGTGGATGATCAAGAAGAAACTCTCGGTCCGGGCCAACAATTTCATTTCCGAGCGGATCAAGGTCAACGACCAGCGCGGCAACCCGATCGAGATGGCGGCTCAGATCGTCTGGCGCGTGGTCGACACCGCCCAGGCCCTGTTCGACGTCGACGACTACAAGCAATTCGTCCGGGTCCAGGTCGAGGCGGGGATCCGCACCATCGGCTCGCGCTATCCGTACGACGATTTCGAGCACAAGGACGTGACCCTGCGCGGCCACCTCGACGAAGTCGGGCGCGAGCTCAGGAGGGAAGTGATCGAGCGCCTCGCGGTCGCCGGAATCACGGTCGACGAATGCGGCTTCACGCACATGGCCTATGCCCAGGAGATCGCCGGGGCGATGCTCCGCCGTCAACAGGCGCAGGCGGTGGTCGCGGCCCGCCAGACGCTGGTCGCGGGCGCGGTCGGCATGGTCGAGATGGCGCTCGAGCAATTGTCGGAGAAGAATGTCGTCGAGCTGGACGATGAGCGCCGCGCGGCGATGGTGTCGAACCTGATGGTCGTGCTGTGCGGCGAGCGCGAAGCGCAGGCCGTCGTCAACACCGGCACGCTCTACACCTAGGCTCGTGGCCGGCGGCGACCGCAAGGCGTACCCGCTAAGGGTCGATCCGGCGCTGTGGGCCGCGGTCGAGCGCTGCGCCGCGGCCGACCTCCGGAGCGTCAACAGCCAGGTCGAGTGCCTGCTGCGCGAGGCCTTGAAGGCGCGCGGGGTCAAGCTCAAGGCATCGGAGCCGAGGAAGCGCGGCCGGCCGCCGAAGGCGAAGTAGCGCCCGCGCCTTTGCCCCGCGCCGCCGAGCGCCTATATCGCCCGCGTCATGTCCTCCATCCGCCCCTGGCGCACCATCGAGCGGCGCAAGTCGCGCCAGATCATGGTCGGCAACGTCGCCGTCGGCGGCGACGCGCCGGTCAGCGTCCAGACCATGACCAACACCCCGACCGCGGACGTCAAGGCGACCCTCGACCAGATCCGCCGCTGCGAGGAGGCGGGCGCCGACATCGTCCGGGTGTCGTGCCCCGACGCCGACAGCACCGCGGCGCTCCGGACCATCGTCCGCGAGGCCAATGTGCCGATCGTCGCCGACATCCATTTCCACTACAAGCGCGCTCTCGAGGCGGCCGACGCCGGCGCCGCCTGCCTCAGGATCAACCCCGGCAACATCGGCTCGGAGGAACGCGTCCGCGAGGTCATTGCCGCCGCGCGCTACAACGGCTGCGCGATCCGCATCGGGGTCAACGCCGGCAGTCTCGAACGCGACCTGCTCGAGAAATATGCCGAGCCGTGCCCCGAGGCTTTGGTCGAAAGCGCGATGGACCATATCCGGATCCTCGAGGACCACGGCTTTCGCGAATACAAGGTGGCGGCGAAGGCGTCGGACCTGTTCCTCGCCGTCGCCGCCTACCAGAGCCTGGCCGACCAGGTCGATTGCCCGCTGCACCTCGGCATCACCGAGGCCGGCGGCCTGATCGGCGGCACCGTCAAGTCGGCGATCGGCATGGGCGCCTTGCTGTGGGCGGGGATCGGCGACACCATCCGAGTGTCGCTGTCGGCCGAGCCCGAGGAGGAAGTGCGGGTCGGCTACGAGCTTCTGAAGAGCCTCGGGATCCGCAACCGCGGGGTGCGGATCGTCTCCTGCCCAAGCTGCGCCCGCCAGGGCTTCGACGTCATCCGCACCGTCGAGGCGCTGGAGGAGCGGCTGCAGCATATCCGCACCCCGATGTCGCTGTCGGTATTGGGCTGCGTCGTCAACGGCCCCGGCGAGGCGCGCGAGACCGACATCGGAATCACCGGCGGCGGCCAGGGCAAGCACATGGTCTATCTGTCGGGCGTCACCGACCACCACATCCGCGACGAGGCGATGATCGACCACATCGTCGCCCTGGTCGAGGCCAAGGCCGCCGAGATCGAGGCCGCAACCGAGCGCTCCGAAACGCTCGACGCCGCGGAGTGACGCCGCCGGGCCACCACCCGCCGATGACTGCTTTCCTCGTCGGGATTCTCGGCATCGCTCTGTTCTCGGGCATGGATGCGGTGATGAAGGGGCTGGTGCTGGCGATCGGCACCTTCGCGACCATGTTCTGGCGCAACCTCGTCGGGGTCGGCATGTCGGGCGTGCTCTACCTCGCCCAGCCCTCGCCGTGGCCGTCGCCTTCAACCATGCGGCTGCACCTCGGCCGCGGGATCCTCTCGACCCTGATGGGCTTCCTGTTCTTCTGGGGCCTGGCGCGGGTGCCGCTCGCCCAGGCGATCGCGCTCGCCTTCATCGCGCCGCTGATCGCGCTCTACCTCGCCGCCGTGCTGCTCAAGGAAACCGTCGGCCCGCGCACCGTCGGGGCGTCGCTGATCGCGTTTGCCGGGGTGCTGGTGATCTTTGTCGGCCAGGCCCGGGCCGACCTCGGCCGCGAGGCGACCGTCGGCAGCCTCGCCATCCTCGCCAGCGCGGTCTGCTACGCGCTCAACATCATCCTGATGCGCCGCCAGGCCCAGGTCGCCGGCCCGACCGAGATCACCTTCTTCCAGAGCCTGATCGTCACCGCGATCCTCGCCGCACTGATCCCGCTGGTCGGGATCGAGGTGCCGGCGGCGGTCCACTGGCCGTGGCTGCTGTTCGCGGCGAGCCTCGCGATCACCTCTTACTTGCTGCTGTCCTGGGCCTATGCCCGAGCCGAGGCGAGCTATCTCGCGGCGACCGAATACACCTCGTTCCTGTGGGCCGCGCTGTTCGGCTGGTTGGTGTTCCGCGAGGAGCTGTCGCCCTTCACCCTGGCCGGGGCGGCGCTGATCGTCGCCGGCTGCATCCTCGCCGCCCGCAAGCCCGCCGACGCCAGCCCGCGGCTCGAGGCGGCCGCCTGAACGGAGGCAAGCATGGCCTGGTTCTACCTCATTCTCGGCGGCCTGTTCGAAGTCGGCTTCACCACCGCGCTGCGCTTCGTCGACGGCTTCCGGAACGTGCCGTGGACGCTCGCCTTCCTCGCCTCGGTGACCATCAGCATGGGCCTGCTCGAGCTCGCCGCGCGCAATATCCCGATGGGCACCGCCTACGCGGTCTGGGGCGGCATCGGCGCGCTGGGGACGGTGGTCGTCGGGATCCTCTGGTTCGACGAGCCCGCGACCCTCATCCGCGCGCTGCTGATCCTGACCATTGTCGCCGCGATCGCGGGCCTGCGGCTCACCGCCTAGGCCGATCGTTGGCAGTGACCTTCCCGGGCCGGCTCAACCGCGCCCGTGCAGGCCCCGAGCACTGAGGCGGGGCCTGCATCTGGGCTCGAGATTAGTGTCTCGGAGGCGTTTGGAAGCTTGGAACCGAGCTGCAGATCTGCGCCGGATCTTCGATGCGGAATACCGGCGGGGAAGCATTGGGCGCCACATAGGTCGCATAGACGACACCGCCGGCCGCGCTGCGAGCTTCCATCGGTGTGTCATGACCTTCGACGAACACCGATCCGTTTCCTGAGCCCGGGCCGTAGGTCTTGGTCGAACAGTCGGCTTGAACCGTGGTGATCAGGCCCGACGCCACCGTCACGATGACGATGCCCGGGTGATGGTGCCAGCCGGTATAGGCGCCGGCTGCAAACTCGAGTTTCTGTACGCGGACGTCGGTCGGGTCCTTGGTCTGGAATTTCACTCGATCGTGATTGAACTGGACAGTTTCATCCAGGTCGCCCGTCGCGAGGATGGTAGAGGTGATGCCGGATCCGGGGGAGGCTAGTGCCGGCGCTGCGATCAACGCGGATGTTCCGAGCGCTACGGCTGCCGCCGTTCGCGCAGCTGTAATGAACGGCTTCCGAGTTGCGGTCTGCCAGTTACGAAGATGCATCATCTTTCAGCCCCTTGTTAGTAAAAGCGCCCATGCCACCAAGCGGCTCCACAGCGGAGTCGCTTGGCCCGGTCGTTGATGCTGTCTCGTGAAGGCGCCGGAAGAGCGAATGAGGCTCTTGGTCTCGGTCCGCGGTTGCGACTCGGTCGCGATAGGCAGCGACGGCATTAACAGAAGTTATCCACATGAGATAGACGGCATGGCGAAAGCAGAAAACGCGCAGCTCATCGTCCAATCACGGGATGTTACCTGCGCGCCGGCTTGAGGTGCGGCGCGATCTCGGGGCTCTCCTCGATCGAGCGCAGGAATCTGGGCGCCGGCAGCGGCCCGCGCGCCTGCTCGAACGCAAAACCGAGCCGAAGCATCAGCGTGTCCGACCATTTGGGCCCGATGAAGCTGAGGCCCACAGGCAGGCCCTTGACCAGCCCCATCGGCACCGTGAGGTGCGGGTAGCCGGCGACCGCGGCCAGCTTGCCCGCCCCGCCGCCCGAAATCTGGTCGCCGTTGACCGCGTCGATCTTCCACGCCGGCGGCATGGTCGGCCCGATCAGGACGTCGAGCCTCTGCTCCTTCAACAGCCGGTCGATGCCCTGCGCGCCCGCCAGCCTGAGGCTCACTGCACGGGCTTTCTTGTACGCCGGGTCCGACAGCCCCTTGGTCGCCTGGGCCTTGTCGAAAATGTCCTGTCCGAACAGGGGCATTTCCTGGCCCATGTTCGCCCGGTTGAAAGCGACCACGTCGGCGAGGCTGCGCACCGGGATCGGCGCCGGACTGCTCCGCAGATAGTCGTCGAGGCCCGCCTTGAACTCGGTCAGAAGGACGGTGAACTCGTTGGCGCCGATCGGGCCGCGGTCGAACCCCTTGATCTCGACCAGCACGGCGCCCTCGGCCCGCAAGGTCGCGAGCGCGCGCTCGAACGGCTCGTCGGTTCCAAAGCCCGACGCGAAGCGCATCACCCCGATCCGCGCGCCATTCAATGCCCCCGCATCGAGCGCGGCCGCATAATCCTCCTTGTGCGCGTCGGCGTCTCGGGTCGCGGGGTCGGCCGGGTCGCTGCCGGCGATCGCGGCCAGCAGCAGCGCCGCCTCGCGGACGCTCGCGGCCATCGGCCCCGCGGTGTCCTGGCTGGCGCTGATCGGGATCACGTGGGTCCGGCTGACCAGGCCGACGGTCGGCTTGAACCCGACGATCCCGTTGACCGCCGCCGGGCAGGTGATCGACCCGTCGGTCTCGGTTCCGACCGCCATCCGCACCAGGCCGGCGGCGACCGCGGCGCCGCTCCCGCTCGACGATCCGCACGGGTTGCGGTCGAGCGCATAGGGGTTGCGGACCTGCCCGCCGAGAGCGCTCCAGCCGGAGATGGAATCCGACGAGCGGATGTTCGCCCATTCGCTCAGGTTGGCCTTGCCGACGATCACCGCGCCCGCGGCGCGCAGCCGCGCGACCAAAGGCGCGTCGCGGTTGGTGACGTTGGCGGCCAGCGCCAGGCTGCCCGCGGTCGTCGGCAGCGGCCCCGCGACCTCGATATTGTCCTTGACCAGCACCGGCACCCCGGCGAGCGGCCCGCGCAAACCCTGCGCGTCGATACGCCGCGCCTGGGCGATCGCCGTCGGGTCGAGCGCCAGCACCGAGCCGAGCTGCGGGTCGATCCGAGCGATGCGTTCGATCGCCGCCGCCGTCGCCGCCTCCGCCGGCCCGGCCGGGGCCGCAACCGGAGCGGCGACGGTGGCCACCGGGACACCGCCGAAGCGGGGGTCCTCGGCCGAAGCCGCGGCGCAACCGGCAAGCGAGGCGATGGCCGCAAATAATGCAATGGGCTTGTTGGTCATGGGCACCTTCCGGTTCTGGTTCCGACGATGGCAAGTTTCCTGGTCCATCGCCAGAGCCCCGCCGCTTGTCGGGCGCTGGCGACGCTTGGTCGAAGGGCGCGGCCGTGTCAGCGAAGGTTCACCTGCCGGGCGCCACCGCCCACGAAATGACCGGATGGATTTCGCGCGGCGCGCTGCTTGCGGGCGCCGCCTTCGCACTGCCGCTTCAGGCGCAGACGGTGCAGCCGCCGGCCGAGGAGCCGCCGGGGGCGCCGGCCAACGGCTCGCAAGCGCCCGACGAGTTCGCCGAAGACGAAGCGGAGATCGTCGTCACCGGCCAGCGGCCGCGCGGCTCGGTGATCGGCGACATCCCGCCCGAGAACACGCTCGACGCCCGCGACGTCCGGGCGACCGGGGCGACCGACATCAACGAGCTCTTGGAAGCGCTCAGCCCCCAGATCGGCAGCGCCCGGGGCCGCGGCGGCGAGCGGCCGGTATTGCTCCTGAACGGCCAGCGGATCTCGAGCTTTCGCGAGCTTCGCGATATCCCGACCGAGGCGATCCAGCGGGTCGAGATCCTGCCCGAGGAGGTCGCCCTCAAATACGGCTACCGGGCCGACCAGCGCGTCGTGAACATCATCCTGCGCCGCCGGTTCCGCTCGACCGCCGCCCGCGCGGAGGCCCGCGCCGCGACCGAGGGCGGCTATGCCGGCGGGCTCGGCGACCTCACCCGGCTGATGATCGGCCGGGACAGCCGAACAACCCTCAACCTGCGCGCCGAAGGCAATGGCGCACTGACCGAATCCGAGCGCGACATCGCCCTTCAGCAATTGCCCGAAAACCCCGACCTCGACCCGCGCGACGCC
>DASTZO010000268.1:0-4011 GCA_035764265.1 Sphingomicrobium sp. | reverse complement strand
GTTGAAGCGGTGCACCTCGTCCACGAACAAGAGCGTGTGCCGGCCGGCCTTCGCCATCTGCCGGGCCTCGGCGAAGATCTTCTTGAGGTCGGCGACTCCGGAAAAGACCGCGGAGATGGCGACGAAGCGCATCCCGACCGCGTCGGCGAGTAGCCGGGCGATGGTCGTCTTGCCTGTCCCGGGCGGCCCCCACAGGACCATCGACGACAATTTGCCCGCCGCGACCATCCGCCCGATCGCTCCGTCGGGGCCGGTCAGATGCTCCTGGCCGACGACCTCGCCGAGGCTTTTCGGGCGCAGCCGGTCGGCGAGCGGCGCGTTGGCCGGGGGCGCTTCGGGCCGGCGGGCGGGTAGCTGGTCAGCGAACAGGTCGGCCATCGCCGCCGCTCATAATGGCCGGCCGCGAAATTGCACGGGGGCTCTTGCCGCCGATACATCGAAGATATATCTTAGACACATCTGAGGAGGCGTGGATGACACGAAGGCATTGGCATGGCTGCGGGCCGCGCGGGCGGCTCGAGTTCAACATTCCCGAAGGCCTGTTCGCGATGCGCGGCGGGCGCGACTGGGGCGGCGACTGGGGACCGTTCCATTTCGATTTCGGCGACGATTCATCGGGCTGGCGGCGCGGCCGCCGCGGCCGCAAGCGGATGTTCGAATCCGGCGAGCTCCGGCTGGTGCTCTTGAAGCTCATCGCCGACGAGCCGCGGCACGGCTACGATCTGATCCGGGCGATCGAGGAGCTGACCGGCGGCGAATATGCGCCGAGCCCCGGAGTGGTCTATCCGACCCTGACCCTGCTCCAGGACATGGGGCTGATCGAGGAAGCGCAGGCCGAAGGGCCGCGCAAGCCGTTCCAGGCGACCGACGAGGGCCGCAGCCATCTCGAGGAAAAAGCCGACGAAGTCGAGGCGCTGTTCGAGCGGCTCGAGGAGTTCGCTCCGCGCGAGCGCAGCTCCGCCGGACCTTCGCTGGGGCGGGCGGTCAGCAATCTGATGAACGCGCTCCGGCATCGCATCGGCCGCGACGGCTTCGACGAGGAGCTGGTGCACGAGATCGCGACCATCCTCGACGAGGCGGCGCAGCGCATCGAGCGGGTGAAGTAAGGCGCTAGCGGCCGGTCATCCGGGCCAGCCGCGCGCGCTTCTCGATCACCCGGAGATAGACCCGGACGACGGCCGAGTTGATCCGGTCCCAGTCCATCGTCTGCGCGTAGGCGAGGCCCGCCTCGCCGTGCCGGCGGCGAAGCTCGGGATCGCTGGCATAGGCCTCGAGCGCATCGGCGAACGCATCGGCGTCGCCCGGCTCGACCAGCACTCCCGTTTCGCCGTCGCGCACCAGGCTGGTCGCTCCGGTCGCGACCGCGGCCACCACCGGCAGCCCGCACGCCATCGACTCCAACGTGACGTTGCCGAATGCCTCGGTGATCGACGGGTTGAGCAGAACGTCGCTGCTGGCGAGCGCCCGGGCGAGGTCGTCGCCGACCTGCTGGCCGATGAAGATCGCGCCCGGCAGGCGCTGCTCGAGCCACGGCCGGGCGGGGCCCTCGCCGATCACCAGCACCCGGTGCCTGACTTTGCGCTCGGCGAGGGCGTCGACCGCGTCGGAGAACACGTCGAGGCCTTTTTCCATCACGACCCGGCCGAGGAAGGCGATGACCAGCGCATCGTCGTCGATCCCTTGGCCGCGCCGCCAGCCCATGTCGCGGCGGCCGGGGTGGAACTGCTCGCGGTCGACGCCGCGGGTCCAGATCGAGATGTCGCGGTTCATGCGCTGCGCCCGAAGCACGGCGGCGGTCGATTCCGCCGGCGCCATGATCGCGTCGCAGCGGCGGTAGAGCCGGCGCATGATCGCCCGCGCGGCCGGCTCGAAAATCTCCAGATGGTAATAGGACAGATAGGTGTCGAAGCGCGTGTGGATCGAGGCGATCGCGGCGATATTGCGCCGCCGCGCCCAGCTGACCGCGCGGTGGGCGACGATGTCCGGGCTGGCGATGTGGACGATGTTCGGCCGGTATTCGACAAGGTCGCGCCGGACCCGCGGGGTCAGTGCGATCGGCAGCCTGTATTCGGGCCGGAACGGGATCGGCACCGACGGCACGCTGACGATATCGCCCGTGGCCTCGAACGCCGGATCGGCCACCGTCGGCGAATAAGCGCGGACCTGGGCGCCCTGCCGCAGCAGATAGTCGGCCAGCCGGTTGAGCGCCTGGTTGGCGCCGTCGCGCACATAATTGTAATTGCCCGAAAACAGGGCAATGCGAAGGTCGCTCGGCTGCACCGGCCATGCCCTTAACGGCGGCGGCGGCAAAGGCAAAGCGGGGGCGGGCGAATGGACAGCATCAAGGTTGGACTGCCGCCGGTCGCCCGGCCCGACGCGAGGCTGTTCATCCTCGGCAGCCTGCCCGGCGACGCGTCGCTGTCCGCCCGGCGTTACTATGCGCATCCGACCAACCAGTTCTGGCGGCTGCTCGGCCAGGCGATCGGCGAGGAGCTGCAGGCGCTGGGCTATGACGAGCGGCTGCAGCGGCTGGCGGAGCGCCGCATCGGGCTGTGGGACGTGATCGCCTCGGCCAGCCGCCGCGGCAGCCTCGACCAGTCGATCCGCGGGGCCGCGCACAACCGGGTCGAGCAGCTTCGCCACGATTTCCCCGAGCTTCGGGCGCTGGCGTTCAACGGCTCGACGGCGGCCGCGGCCGGGCGGCGGCTGCTTGGGAACGCCGAGGGGCTGGCGCTGGTCGAGCTGCCCTCGTCGAGCGCCGCCAACACGCGTCCGTTCGCGCAAAAGGCCGCGGCCTGGGCGGTGCTCGCGCAGTGGATCGACGCTTAGCACTTGCCCCGGGCGGCGAGTGCGCCAACATGGCGGCCATGACTCCCGACGCGGACGAAGACGAGGCCGACCGGCGGCTGTCGATGGTCGACGAGGCGCTGGTCGCCGGGACCATCGCCAACACCAACGGCCTGCTGGTGATCCTCGCCAAGCTGGTCGCCCACGGAGTCCTCGACAAGGATGATCTGAAGACCTTCTCCGACAGCTATTCCAAGCCGCTCGACCATGTCGGGATGCGCGAGAACGAGCTGGTCAGCCAGATGCAGGACCAGATGGAATCGACCCTGGCCGAGCTGATGCGGTTCCTGAGCGAGCGCGACCGCAAGAAATGAGCGGGCGTGTCGAGCCAGGCCCAGTCATTGCCAGTCAAGGTTGGCGGGCCTAAATCGCGCCGATGGCCGCGACGATCCTGAGGCTGCTGACCCTGGCCGCGCTGCTGCTGATGCCATTCGGCATGCAAACGGCGAGCGCGACTCCGGTCCATCACGCGTCGGCGGCGGCGACCGCGGCGGGGCATTGCGACGAGCAGGGCGGGCAGCCCGCCGGGCGCTCGCCGGACCAGGCGGTCGATTGCGCGATGGCCTGCTCGATGCTGGCGGCGGCGGAAATCCGCGCCGGAGATGCCGTCCCGATCCGAGGCTTGCCGTTGCAGCGCCCGCTCGCCGATCCGGGCGCCGGACTTCACCCGGACACGGCCACTCCGCCTCCGAAGCTCTCCTGAAATCCGATTCCGACAACCCGATTTCCAGGAGATTTTCCAATGACGATCCTGATCACCGCGATGGCGCTTGCCGCTGCTCCCGCCCCGGCCGCCGCCCAGCCGGCTCCGGCTCCTGCGCAGGCCGCTCATGCGCACCATTCGCAACCGGCCCAGCCGGGCGCCAAGCCGGAAGGCGAAGGCTGCTCGTGCTGCAAGAAAATGGCCGAAGGCGGAAAAATGGAGTGCTGCGCGAAGCATGGCAAAGAGGCCGGCGAGCACTCCGGCCACTGAGGCCGGCGGCTAGCTGACCGGGGGGCGCCGCTTGCCGGCGGCGCCTCCTTTCCCACATTCGATCCGAAACCGGCGATCCGGCGAATATCGCCTCGCCGAGCCCTGGAGTGACCGTGAAGATCAAATTGTTTCTGGCCGCGAGCGCCGTCGCGCTCGCCGCCCTGTCCGCGCCGGCGCCCGCCCAGCACGCC
>DASTZO010000267.1:0-4506 GCA_035764265.1 Sphingomicrobium sp. | reverse complement strand
CCGGGATCGAGGATGGCGACGTCGATGTTGGGCAGCGGCTGGCCGATGGTCCCGGTCAGGTCGGCCATCGAATCGTCCTTCCACACCATTGAGATCACCGGCGAGCATTCGGTCTGGCCGTAGACGATCTGCACGATCGTCCCGAACACCGCCTTGACCCGGCTGATCAGCTCGGGAGCGACCACCGCCCCGCCCGACATGATGCCCCGGAAGGACGAGACGTCGGCGCCGCTGCGCACCGCTTCGTCGACCAGCCCGACCAGCATGGTCGGAACGGCGAGCAGGAAGGTCGGGCGCTCGCGCTCGATGGCCCGCACCAGCATCGCCGGATCGAACATCGGCGCCAGCAGGATCGTCGCCCCGGCGCCGATGATGCCGAGCACGTTGATCGCGCAGCCGGTGGTGTGGAACAGCGGCACGATGTGCAGGAAGGTGTCGCCGGCGCGCAAGCCGCAGCGCGCCATGATGTCGCGCGCATTCTGGACCAGCCCGTGATGATGGAGCAGCGCGCCCTTGGGGAAACCGGTCGTCCCCGACGTATACTGGATCTGCGTCACGTCGTCGGGCGAAACCTGCGGCAGCGCGCCGCGGTCCGCGCCGTCGAACAGGGCCGCGTGATCGGTCAGCAGGATGCGGTGCCCGATCGCCGGGATCTCGGCGCAGACCTCGTCGGCGATCGCCTTCATCGCCGTGCCGCGGAACTCCTCGACATAATAGATGCCTTCCGAGCGCGACTGCTCGAGCACATATTTGAGCTCGCGCTTCTGGTAGGACGGATTGACCGTCACTAGGATCAGCCCGGCCATCGCCGAGCCGAACTCGAGCAGCACCCACTCGGGGACATTGTTCGCATAGACCGCAATCCGCGCGCCGGGCGCGTGGCGGCTGGCCAGGGCCCGGCCGAGCCGCTCGGAATCGGCCAACAGCTGCGCATAGGTCCAGGTCCGGCCGATCGCGCCGTCGTAGCCCAGTTCCTTGAGCGCGATCGTGTCGGCATGCGCAGCCGCCCCGCGGCGCAGAAGCTCGCCGATGGTGACCTTCTCGACCGGCCGGTCGCGGACGGCCAGGAACAAGGATTGAGTCAGCGCAACTCGATACATCGCGGAGCCCTCCCTGAGGCCAAATTGCGCCGCGCCGCCGCGCGCGTCAAAAGATAATTGGCCGCGCATCGCCGCATTTGCTTCAAGGGCGCCGTGGACCGAGTCTGGACCTTTGCAATTGACCGCGGGGGGACGTTCACCGACGTCGTCGCGACCGCGTCGGACGGCCGCCGCCGGGTCGAGAAACTGCTGTCCGAGAACCCGCACTATCCCGACGCGGCGGTCGAGGGCATCCGCCGGGTGCTCGGGGCCGAGAGCGGCACGCTCGGCGAAGTGCGGATGGGCACCACCGTCGCCACCAACGCGCTGCTCGAGCGCAAGGGCGAGCGGCTGGCGCTGGCGATCACGCGGGGCTTCGGCGACGCGCTGCGCATCGGCTACCAGGCGCGGCCCGAAATCTTCGCGAGGCAGATCGTGCTGCCGTCGATGCTGTACGAGACGGTGGTCGAGATCGACGAGCGCGTCGGCGCGAACGGCGAGGTGCTGGTCGCGCTCGACGAAGCGGCGGTCCGTTCCGGGCTCGAGCGCGCGCGCTCCGCCGGCATCGACGCGCTGGCCATCGTGCTGATGCACGGCTGGGCGTTCCCGGCCCACGAGGCGCGGCTCGCCGAGATCGCGCGTGAGCTCGGCTTCACCCAAGTCTCGGTCAGCCACGAGGTGGCGCCGCTGATCAAGCTGGTCGGCCGCGGCGACACGACCGTCGTCGACGCCTATCTGTCGCCCGTGCTGCGCCGTTACGTCGATCGGGTCGCCGCCGGGCTCGGCCACGCCGCCGCGCTCCATTTCATGCAGTCGAACGGCGGGCTCGCCGAGGCGCGCTCGTTCCGCGGCAAGGACACGATCCTGTCCGGCCCGGCCGGCGGGGTCGTGGGAATGGTCGCGGCGAGCGCGGCGCACGGCGGAGCCAAAGGGCAGCAGCTCTTGATCGGCTTCGACATGGGCGGCACCTCGACCGACGTGTCGCATTACGCCGGCCGCTTCGAGCTGGTCGACGAAAGCGTCGTCGCCGGGGTTCGAATCCGCGCGCCGATGATGCAGATCCACACGGTCGCGGCGGGCGGCGGGTCGATCTGCCGCTTCGACGGCATGCGCTTCCGGGTCGGTCCGCAGTCGGCGGGCGCTCGGCCGGGCCCCGCCTGCTACCGCAACGGCGGGCCGCTGACCGTCACCGACTGCAACCTGTTCCTCGGCCGGATCGAACCCGGGCGCTTCCCGGCGGTGTTCGGGCCCAACGGCGACCAGCCGCTGGACCCCGACGCGTCGCGCGCCCGGCTGCTGGAGGTCGCGGAGGCGCTCGGGCAGGCCAAGAGCCTCGAGGCGATCGCCGAGGGCTTCCTCGAGATCGCGGTCGACAATATGGCCGCGGCGATCCGCAAGATCTCGATCGCTCGGGGCCACGACGTGTCGCGCTACGCGCTCGCCTGCTTCGGCGGCGCCGGCGGCCAGCACGCGTGCCGGGTCGCCGACGCGCTCGGCATGGAGCGCATCCTGATCCACCCATTGGCCGGAGTGCTGTCGGCCTACGGGATCGGCCTCGCGCCGGTGAAGGCGATCCGCGAGCAGAGCTGGCTGAAGCCGCTCGGCGAGGATTTTTCGGACGGGCTGCGGACGCTCGAGGATGCGGCGCGCGAGGCTTTGGTCGAGCAGGGCGTCGAGCCCGAGCGCATCCACCTCGACCACCGCGCCCGGATGCGCACCCCGGGCAGCGACACCGCGTTCGAAGTCGACGTCGCCGCTCCGGCCGCGATGCGCACCGCGTTCGACGCGCTCCACCGCCGCCGCTTCGGCTATGTCGAGGGCAGCGAGCCGATCGTCGACGCGCTGGTCGTCGAGGCCGTCAGCTCCTCGCCGGAACCGGAACGAAGGTCCGCGACGCCGGTCGAGGGATCTGGCGAAACCACCGAAGGCCCGGCGCTGATCTTCGATCCCACCTCGACCACCGTCGTCGAGCCCGGCTGGAGCGCGACCCGCGCCGGCGACGGAACGCTGGTCCTCACCCGAACCACGCCCGCCCGGCGTGCCCATGCGGTCGGCACCGAGGTCGACCCGGTCCGGCTCGAGATCTTCAACAATCTGTTCATGGCCATCGCCGAGGAGATGGGCGTCGCGCTGCAGTCGACCGCGACCTCGGTCAACATCAAGGAGCGGCTCGATTTTTCCTGCGCCTTGTTCGATGCCGGGGGCGCGCTGATCGCCAACGCGCCGCACATCCCGGTGCACCTCGGCTCGATGGGCGAGAGCATCCGGACGATCATCGACAGCCGCGGCGCCAACCGCGACGGCCGCGGGATCCGCCGCGGCGACGCTTATGTTCTCAACGACCCGTACCGCGGGGGCACGCACTTGCCCGACATCACGGTGATCGTCCCGGTGTTCTACGCCGGCCAGGACGACGCGCCGTCCGCGTTCGTCGCCGCGCGCGGCCACCATGCCGACGTCGGCGGAATCACGCCGGGATCGATGCCGCCCGGCAGCCGGACGATCGAGGAAGAGGGCGTATTGATCGACAATGCGCTGCTGGTCGACGAGGGGCGGTTCCTCGAGGCCGAGACCCGCGCCCTGCTCGCCTCCGGCCCCTGGCCGGCGCGCAACCCCGACCGCAACCTGTCCGACCTGCGCGCCCAGCTCGCCGCCTGCGTCCGCGGCGCCGAGGCGCTCGTCGAGACGGTGCGCGACTACGGCGCCGACGTCGTCGCCGCCTACATGGGCCATGTGCTCGCCAACGCCGAGGAGTCGGTGCGCCGGCTGCTGGACCGTCTGGACGACGGCGCGTTCGACTATGAGATGGACAACGGCGCGCGCATCAAGGTCGCGATCGCGATCGACAAGGACTCGCGCTCCGCGACCTTCGACTTCACCGGCACCAGCGCCCAGCTCGACGACAATTTCAACGCGCCTTTCTCGATCGTCCGGGCGGCGTCGCTGTACGTCGCGCGGACCCTGATCGACGACGCGATCCCGATGAACGACGGCTGCTTGCGGCCGATCCGCCTGGTCGTCCCCGACGGATCGATGCTCAGCCCCGCCTTCCCGGCCGCGGTCGTCGCCGGCAACGTCGAGACCAGCCAGGCGGTCACCGACGCCTTGTTCGCGGCGACCGGCCGCCTCGCTCCGTCCCAGGGCACGATGAACAATTTCACCTTCGGCAACGACGCCCACCAATATTATGAGACCATCGCCGGCGGCTCGGGCGCCGGACCGGATCATGACGGGACCAGCGCGGTGCAGACCCACATGACCAACAGCCGCCTGACCGACCCCGAGATCCTGGAGACGCGGCTGCCGGTCCGGCTCGACGAATTCGCCATCCGCCGCGGCTCGGGCGGCGACGGCGCCCACCGCGGCGGCGATGGCGTCGTCCGCCGAGTCACCTTCCTCGAGCCGATGCGCGCCAACATCCTCGCCA
>DASTZO010000266.1:0-3302 GCA_035764265.1 Sphingomicrobium sp. | reverse complement strand
CCGCCTCTTCGGCCGTTTGTTGATCTTGTTCTTCGGCCACTAATCCCCGCCCGGTTCAGACAATGGGTATCCGGCTCAATATGAACCGGATGAATACACGTAGAGAATGACAGAATCGATGGAGGTCAGGTCGCCGCGATCGCGTAAATGATCGCGAACAACACCACCACCAGCGCCAGCGAGATCCCGAGAACGTAGCGCGTCATGTGAGGCGTTACGCCTGCGCGCGCTTCAGTGGTCGTAACCTGTTCCTGTCTCTCGTTGCTCATCATTCTCTCAAGCCATGCGTTCCACAGGCCAACGCGCTTTGTCAGCCCATGTTCCGCGAGCGTTACGGCTTAAGGGTCAGGCCGGCACCGTTGCTGCGTCGAAGAACAACGCCTGCGCTATGGCCGCCTTCACCGTCGACCGCTGGAACGGCTTGGTGATTAGGAAGGTGGGTTCCGGGCGGGTTCCGGTCAACAGCCTCTCCGGGAACGCCGTGATGAAGATCACGGGCACCGAGAACTCGGCGAGGATGTCCTTCACCGCGTCGATTCCGCTCGAATCGTCGGCGAGCTGGATGTCGGCGAGCACCAGCCCCGGCGGATTGGACCGCGCCTGGGCGACCGCTTCGTCGCGGGTCACGGCGACCCCGGTGACGTTGTGGCCGAGGTCGCGGACGATGGTCTCGATGTCCATCGCGATGATCGGCTCGTCCTCGATGATCAGCACGTCGGCGAGCGTCTGGCGCTCGATCTCGCTCAACGCCTCGGCGACCAGCGAGTCGACGTCGGCCGGAGTGGCGCCGATCAGATAAGCGGTGTCCTCGGACGAAAAGCCCTCGAGCGAGGTCAGCAGCAGCGCCTGGCGCGACAGAGGCGTGATTCGCGACAGTCGCGCCTGGGCGATGCCCTCGCTTCCGGAAAAGCTGCGCGACGGCTCCTCGCCTTCCTCGATGTTGGCGGTCGACCAGATCGCGTGAAACGTCCGGTAGAGGCCCAGCCGCGGGTCGACGTCGCGCGGAAACTCGTCCGGTTCGGCGACGATCGCTTCCAGGGTCGCCCGGACGAACGCGTCGCCATGGGCCTGGCTCCCGGTCAGCGCCCGCGCGTAGCGGCGAAGGAAGGGCAGATGCGGAGCAAGTTCCTGGCCAAGCGACATAAGCGAGTGCACTCCATGATCTTTATATGTTTCGCGGCTCTTTGAGCGCGCCACCCGATTGTTGCAACCCTGGAAGGACGACCCCGTTGCCGCTCTGCACTAGTCCACAGAGAAGTGCGGCGCCTCTGGAACAAAGCACCGGCGATTTGGTTTCCATCGCGGCTCGGCACCGTCTTCGGCAGTGTCGATCGCCGCCGCGGACGGCTCGGGGCTGGGGCATTTCGCTGCGCTGTTCGACTACCGGTTCGGGCCCGATGCGCGTGACGTTTTGGCGTTTTCAAGACGCGCGCTTGCACCCGCGTGAGGGGGGACGAGAGGTTGAGTGGCAGGCAGCAAGGCGAGTCGGACGGCATCGGCAAACGCAAAAGCTCCAGCAAGTCCGGGCGCGCCGGCAAAAGCGCGCCGCGCGACAGGGGAGTCCGCAAGCAGCGGGCGTCCGAGCTCGGCCGTGCGCTGCGCTCGATCTATGACGACACCCTGCGCGAAAGCGTTCCCGACGATTTCATGGACCTGCTCGGCAAGCTCAGCTGATACGGGCCGAGTCCGGGCGGTGGCATGACCAGCGCCGCCGCCCAGCGCTTCGCGGCGCTGCCGACGGCGGCCAAGCTGCTGCTGATCCTGACCGCCGCCTTGCTGCCGATCGGAGTTGCCCTGGTGTGGATCGCCGAAATCGAAAGCCGTGGCGCCGACCGGGCTTCGCGGGAGCTGACCGAGGACCAGGCGCGGACGGCCGCGCGGGCGGTCGAAAGCCTGATCGCCCGCAACGCGCTGGCGCTCCGGATCGCGGCCAACGGAGCGCTCGCCGGCGGGCCGGACCAGGCCTGCGACCGGGCGCGGCGCTCGCTGGCCGTGGCCCCGGGGGTCGCTCATGAGTTCGAGCTCAGCGCCCCCGACGGCACTCCTCTGTGCGCGGTCGGAACGGTCGGAGCTCCGCCGGACTTCACCCTCGTCGCCCCGGGCGACATCCGCCTGCGGGTCGCGCCCGGCGGCGACGCTCTGAACCTGCGGGTCGGGGTGGTTGGGGGAATGGCGACCACCCTGCTGCCGGCCGCCGAGATGCGCGCCGCCGCGCTCGAGCAGAACCGCGGCATCGAATCCCTGGTCGTCCGCGACCGCGAGCGCCAACTGCGGCTGGTCGAGGCCGCGTCCGCCAACGACGACCATCGTGCCCATTCGTTCAGCGAATGGCCGCTCGGCAACGGGCAGCTGGTCGCCCGGATCGGCGCGCAAGTGCCGCAGATCACCACCGTCGAGCGGCTTTTGCTGCTGTTGCCGCTGCTGATGTGGGTGATGGCGGCGCTGATCAGCTGGGTCCTCGTCACGCGGCTTCTGATCCGCCCGCTGCGGCGGCTCGAGCGCGCGGTCACCCGACTCCAGCCGGGCGAAAGCGCCAACGTCCTGCCCGACAAGCTCGGCCCGGCGACCGAGATCCAGGAGCTGCGCGACGCGTTCGCCCGCGGGCTGATGCGGATCGAGCAGTCCGAGCACGAGATGGCCGAGGCGCTCGACGGGCAGCGGCGGCTGGTGCGCGAGGTCCACCACCGGGTGAAGAACAACCTCCAGGTCGTCGCCTCGCTGCTCAACATCCACGGCCGCACCGCCGAGTCCGCCGAGGCCCGCGCCGCCTACGAGGCGATCGGCCGCCGGGTCGGGGCCCTGTCGATCGTCCACCGCAACCATTTCGCCGAGATGGAGGAGAATCGCGGAATCGCCCTTCGGCCGCTGGTGTCGGAGCTCGCCGCCGAGCTTCGCGGCGGGGCGCCGGCGTCCGCGCGGGGCCTGACCATCGACCTCGACGTCGAGACCGTCCACACGACCCAGGACGTCGCGGTGTCGGTCGCCTTCCTGATCACCGAGATCATCGAATATGCGATGCTCCACTGCCCGGACGACCCGGTCGAGGTCTCGCTCCGCCGCATCAGCGAGCTGACCGCCCGGCTGATGCTCAGCAGCCCGGTGCTGGTTCCCGACGAGGACGGGACGCCCGACAAGCTCCAGTTCGAGCGGGTGGTCGGCGGGCTGGCCAAGCAGCTGCGCTCGGCGCTGGACCGCAAGCTCGGCCGCTACAGCGTCGATTTGCCCGTGTTTCCAGACAGTTGACGAAACCGACAAATCGTTGCGGGGGCGTCGAAAAAAAATGTTGCGGATGCTCGGAACCC
>DASTZO010000265.1:0-2391 GCA_035764265.1 Sphingomicrobium sp. | reverse complement strand
CGCCGGCGCGGGCGTTTCGACAAGCCGGTTGCGGCCGAGATAGACGAGGAAGGCGAGCAGGCCGAGCGCCGCGGCGAGGCCGAGATAGGTGCGGACGATCGCCTGCGTCTCCCGGGTCAGGAACTCGTCGAGCGCCGGCCCGCTCAGGCTCGCCGGGTCGACCGCCGCCAGCGAGCCGAGGATCAGGGTCGCGCCGACGATCGGGAAGATCGTCGTGCCGAGCGAGTTGAACGCCTGGGCGAAGGTCAGCCGGCTGTGGGTGGTCTTCTTCGGGCCGAGCATCGAGATCAAGGGGTTGGCGACCACCTGGACGATGGTGATCCCGCTCGCCAGCACGAACAAAGCGGCGAGGAAGGCGACGTACAGCGACGACAGCGAGGCCGGGATGAACAGCAGGCAGCCGGCGGCCATGGTGACAAGCCCGATGACGGCGGTGCGCATGTAGCCGTAGCGCTTGACCAGCCAGGCGCCGGGCATCGAGATCAATGCATAGGCCATGAAGAAGGCGAACTGGATCAGCATCGCCTCGAAATAATTGAGGGCGAACAGGTGCTTGAGCTTGGGGATCAGCACGTCGTTGAGGCTGGTGATCCCGCCGAAGATGAAGAACAGGCCGAACACGTACCAGCGCAGCTGGGCGGCGTTGGGCGGAGCGGTCGCATCCGTCTCGATCGGACTGACCGTCGCTTCGTCATGTGTCGGTGAAAGCGCCACGCAAGTTCCCCCTGCCCTGTTGCGTCCGGATGGCTAACCGCCGCCCTGCGGTTCGTCACCAGCGTATTCGTATGCGCTGCACTGCACAAAGGGCAATCGGGCGTTGTCGGGCACCGGCAGTTCTGCCAGCTTCGCGCGGCATCGAAGGTGGGGAGAGACCGGTGGCGACCATTGCGCAGCCCAGCGAGGCCAAAGGGGAGAAGCCGCGGCAGTCGTTCGCCGGCCTGTGGAACATCTCGTTCGGCTTCTTCGGGATCCAGATCGGCTTCGCGCTCCAGAACGCGAACATGTCGCGGATCTTCCAATCGCTCGGCTCGAGCCTCGACGATTTGCCGGCGCTGTGGATCGCGGCGCCGCTGACCGGCCTCCTCGTTCAGCCGATCGTCGGCCACATGTCCGACCGCACCTGGCTCGGCCGGCTCGGGCGGCGGCGGCCCTATTTCCTCGCCGGAGCGATCCTCGCCGCTCTGTCGCTGTTCCTGATGCCGCTGGCGCCGGTGCTGCTGATGGCCGCGATCCTGCTGTGGACATTGGACGCCAGCCTCAACATCTCGATGGAGCCGTTCCGGGCTTTCGTCGGCGACATGCTGCGCAAGGACCAGCACACCGCCGGCTATGCGGTCCAGACCGCGTTCATCGGCGCCGGGGCGGTGGTCGGCTCGATCTTCCCCTGGCTGCTCGAATCGATCGGCGTCGCCAACGAGGTGCCCGGCGGCGGAATCCCCGACACCGTCCGCTACAGCTTCTGGTTCGGCGGCGGGGCGCTGTTCCTCGCGGTGCTGTGGACGATCGTCTCGACCCGGGAATATTCGCCCGACGAGATGGCGGCCTTCACCGAAAGCGTCGACCATCCGGACAGCTCGCAGACGCTCCGCGCGCTCGCCGCGCGCGGGCTCGGCGGAAGCCTGGTGTGGATCGCCGCCGGGGCGCTGGTCCTGCTCTCGGTGGTGCAGTTCGGGCTCGAGAAGGAAGTCTATCTGCTCGGCGGCCTGCTGATCGCCTACGGCCTTGCGAGCATCATCGCGATCCTGCTCGCCCGCTCGGGCAGCACGACCAACATGCTGAGCCACATCGTCGGCGATTTCTCGGGCATGCCGACGGTGATGAAGCGGCTCGCGGTCGCGCAATTCTTCAGCTGGTCGGCGCTGTTCATCATGTGGATCAACACCACGCCGGTCGTCGCCCAGGATTTCTACGGCTCCGGCGACCCGGCGAGCGCCGGCTACCAGGCAGCGGGCAATTGGGTCGGGGTGCTGTTCGCGATCTACAACGGCGTCGCGGCGATCGCCGCCCTGACCCTGCTGCCGTGGCTCGCGGCGCGGGTCGGCAAGGCGCGCACCCACATGATCTGCCTGCTCGCGGGCTCGGCCGCCTATGCGAGCTTCCTGTTCATCCGCGACCCGCAATGGCTGATCGCCTCGGAGATCGGGGTCGGGATCGCCTGGGCGTCGATCCTCGCCATGCCCTACGCGATCCTCGCCGGCAGCCTGCCGCAGCGCAAGCTCGGCATCTACATGGGCCTGTTCAACGTCTTCATCGTCATCCCCCAATTGCTGGTCGCGACGGTGATGGGGTCGATCATGAAGGCGTTTTTCCCGGGCGAGCCGATCTGGACGATGCTCGCCGCGGCGATCGTCATGGCGCTTGCGGCACTGGCGATGCTCCGGGTCGACGAGG
>DASTZO010000264.1:0-5300 GCA_035764265.1 Sphingomicrobium sp. | reverse complement strand
GATGGCCGCGGGCCTGATCGAGGCGGCGGGCGGCGACCCCAAGGCGGCGCAGCGCGCGGTCGACGAGCTGGTCGCCAGGGTGCCGGCGGTGACCGGCAGCGGCGCGACCTCGGCCCCGGCGCTCGACGGCGACACCATCCGAATCCTCGACCAGGCCGAGCAGGTCGCCAAGAAATCGGGCGACAGTTACGTGACCGTCGAGCGGATCCTGCTGGCGATGGCGCTCGCCAAGACGACCGACGTCGGCAAGGCGCTGGCCGGCGCGGGCGTCACCCCGCAGGCGCTCAACGCGGCGATCGACAAGCTGCGCGGCGGGCGCAGCGCCGACACCCAGTCGGCCGAGGACCGCTACGACGCCCTCAAGCGCTATACCCGCGACCTCACCCAGGCGGCGCGCGACGGCAAGCTCGACCCGGTGATCGGCCGCGACGAGGAAATCCGCCGAACCATCCAGGTGCTGGCCCGGCGGACCAAGAACAACCCGGTGCTGATCGGCGAGCCGGGGGTCGGCAAGACCGCGATCGCCGAAGGGCTCGCGCTCAGGATCGCCAACGGCGACGTCCCCGACGGGATCAAGGACCGGCGGCTGCTCAGCCTCGACATGGGCTCGCTGATCGCGGGCGCGAAATACCGCGGCGAGTTCGAGGAGCGGATCAAGGGCGTGCTCGACGAGGTCAAGCAGGCGGCCGGCGAGATCATCCTGTTCATCGACGAAATGCACACCCTGGTCGGCGCCGGGAAGAGCGAGGGCGCGATGGACGCGTCGAACCTCTTGAAGCCGGCGCTGGCGCGCGGCGAATTGCACTGCATCGGAGCGACGACCCTCGACGAGTACCGCAAGCATGTCGAGAAGGACGCGGCGCTGGAGCGGCGCTTCCAGCCGGTGTTCATCGGCGAGCCGACGGTGCCCGACACCATCTCGATCCTGCGCGGCCTCAAGGAGAAATACGAGCTCCACCACGGGGTGAGGATCACCGATGCGGCGATCGTCGCCGCGGCGATGCTGTCCAACCGCTACATTTCCGACCGCTTCCTGCCCGACAAGGCGATCGACCTGATGGACGAGGCGGCGAGCCGCATCCGGATGGAGGTCGAATCCAAGCCCGAGGAGATCGAGAACCTCGACCGGCGGATCATCCAGCTGAAGATCGAGCGCGAGGCGCTGAAGAAGGAAAGCGACAAGGCATCGAAGGAGCGGCTGGCCAAGCTCGAGGGCGAGCTCGCCAATCTCGAGCAGCAGTCGGCCGAGCTGACCCAGCGCTGGCAGGCCGAGAAGGACAAGATCGCCAGCGAGGCGAAATTGAAGGAGCAGCTCGACCAGGCGCGGATCGAGCTCGAGCAGGCGCAGCGCGGCGGCGACCTCGCCCGCGCCGGCGAGCTCCAGTACGGGCGCATCCCCGAGCTCGAGAAGCAGCTCTCCGAAGCCCAGGCGGCGACCCACGGCGCGATGCTCCGCGAGGAGGTCACCGGTGAGGACATCGCCGCGGTGGTCAGCCGCTGGACCGGCATCCCGGTCGAGCGGATGATGGAGGGCGAGCGCGAGAAATTGCTGCAGATGGAAGCGGCGATCGGCGCCCGGGTGATCGGCCAGGAAGAGGCGGTGAAGGCGGTCGCTTCCGCGGTGCGCCGCGCCCGGGCGGGCTTGCAGGACCCGAACCGGCCATTGGGCTCGTTCCTGTTCCTCGGCCCGACCGGGGTCGGCAAGACCGAGCTGACCAAGGCGCTGGCCGAGTTCCTGTTCGACGATTCGAGCGCGATGGTCCGGATCGACATGTCGGAGTTCATGGAAAAGCATGCGGTCGCGCGGCTGATCGGCGCCCCTCCGGGCTACGTCGGCTATGAGGAAGGCGGCGTGCTGACCGAGGCGGTTCGGCGGCGGCCCTACCAGGTGGTGCTGTTCGACGAGGTCGAGAAGGCCCACGGCGACGTGTTCAACGTGCTCCTGCAGGTGCTCGACGACGGCCGGCTGACCGACGGCCAGGGGCGCACGGTCGATTTCACCAACACCATCATCATCCTGACCTCGAACCTCGGCAGCCAGTATCTGGCCGCTTTGACCGAGGACGAGGAGGTGTCGAAGGTCGAGCCGCAGGTGATGGAGGTGGTCCGGGCCCACTTCCGGCCCGAGTTCCTGAACCGGCTCGACGAGATCATCCTGTTCCACCGGCTGTCGGCCGGCCACATGGGGCCGATCGTCGACATCCAGGTCGCGCGGCTGCAGCAGCTGCTCGACGACCGCAAGATCCGGATCGATCTCACCGACGGCGCCCGCGCCTGGCTCGGGCGGGTCGGCTACGACCCGGTCTACGGCGCCCGGCCGCTCAAGCGCGCGGTCCAGAAGCATCTGCAGGACCCGCTCGCCGACAGGATCCTCGCCGGCGAAATCCCGGACGGGTCGGTGGTGCGCGTCGAGGAAGGCGACGGGGCGCTCGAGCTGACGGTCGGCGGCGAGCGGCGCGAGGCGGCCTGAGCGCCTCGACTCGAAGGCGGGGCGCCGCGATAAGCCTCGGCGATGAATGAACCGGCCTGGCAATCGCTGCTGAAGGAGGCGTCGGCGCTGCGCGAGGCGGGCCGGGTCGACGAGGCGATCGCCGCCTACCAGCGGCTGCTGGCCGCGAACCCGGCCCTGCCCGGCAGCTGGTACAATCTCGGCTGGCTGCAAAAGCAGGCGCGCCGGTTCGAGGAGGCGCTGCGCTCCTACGCCGAGGCGCTGGAGCGCGGCGCCGGCGATCCCGAGGAAGTGCATCTGAACCGGGCGGTGATCCTGTCCGACCATCTCGGCCGGCCCGAGGACGCGCTCGAGGAGCTCGAGGCGGCGCTGGCGCTCAACCCGGACTATGTCCCGGCGCTTCTCAACCTGGGCAACCTGCACGAGGACCGCGGCGACCGGGAGGCGGCGCGCGAGGCCTACCGGCGCGCGCTCGAGCTCGATCCGGGAAGCGCGCTGGCGCTCGCCCGGCTGGCGGGGGTCGGCGTCCCCGACGACCGGCTGATCGAGCGGCTGGAATCGGCGATCGCCGGCCCGGCGGCGCCCGCGGAAAAGGCCGACCTCGGCTTCGCGCTCGGCCGGCTGCTCGACCAGGCCGGCGATTATGACGGCGCGTTCGCGGCCTATGCCGCCGCCAACCGGGCCAGCGCCCAAAGCCACGGCCCCGGTTTCCGCGGCTACGACCGGCGCGCGCACGAGCAATTCGTCGACCGGCTGATCGCCGCCTTCCCGCATGCGGCCGAGCCGCGCGGTTCGAGCGAGGGCCGGTCGCCTGTGTTCATTTGCGGGCTGTTCCGTTCGGGCTCGACGCTGGTCGAGCAGATCCTCGCCGCCCACAGCCGGGTGAGCGCCGGCGGCGAGCTCGACCTGATCCCGGCGCTCGCCGCCCGGATCCGGCCCTATCCCGAGGCGGTCGCCTCAGCCGATCCGGCCGCGCTGGAAGACCTGCGCCGCGCCTATCTCGCCGGAATGCCGGCGGCCGTGCCCGGGACCCTCGTCACCGACAAGCGCCCCGACAATTTCCTCCACATCGGCCTCATCAAGGCGATGTTCCCCGAAGCGCGGATCGTCCACACCCGGCGCAACCCGCTCGACAACCTGCTGTCGCTCTATTTCCTCCACCTCGACCCGGGCATGGCCTACGCGCTCGACCTTGGGGACGCCGCCCACTGGCATGGCGAGTACCGGCGGCTGATGGCCCACTGGAAGGCGATCCACGGCGCCGACATCCACGACGTCGACTATGACGAGCTGGTCCGCGACCCGCGGCCGGCGATCGAGCGATTGCTCGAATTCTGCGGCCTGGAATGGGAGGAATCGTGCCTCGCGTTCCACTCGGCGCCGCGAGTGGTGAAGACCGCGAGCGTCTGGCAGGTGCGCGAGCCGCTCTACGGCCGCTCGTCGGGGCGCTGGAAGAATTACGAGCGGCACCTGCGGCCGCTCGTCGACGCGCTCGAAGGCCTTTAGCCTATCGGCCGCCGCCGTTGCCGGAGGATTTCACCGGGCGCTTGGCCGCGCTCTTGCCGCCGCGCTGGGCCTCCCATTGCTCGGCGGTCAGGCAGATGCGCTTCGAGCTCAGCCGCGAGCCGGTTTCCTCGACGGGCTCGCAGATCTTGCGCTTCGGGTCCTTGGCCTTGGCGGCGGCCGGGGGCGCGGCCGCATCAAGCGCCAGCGCCGGGGCGGCGGTGATCAGAAGAGCGAGCATCAGGAACGGCCTAAGCATTGGGGAACTCCTGGAAGAATATGCGGCCGGCAATCGAGGGGTCGGCCGGCAACCGGGCTGAGAATCGGGTCGGTGGGGCGAGCTGCTAGTTCGACGGGGACTGGTTGACCACCCGCTGCACGCGCTCGAAATGCTCGCGATTCTCGCGCCTCTGCTCGTCCCATTGGGCGGCCGTCATGCAGACCCGGACGACGTTGAGGCGCGAGCCGATCTTTTCGATCTTCTCGCAGATTTTCCGGTTCGGATCCTTGGCCTTCTCGGCGGTCTTGGCGGCGGCGGGCGGCGTGTCCGCAACGGCGGGCGACGCGGCGGTGACCGCGAGAGCGGCGATGATCAGCGGCTTCAGCATGTTCGAAACTCCTCGCCGGCAGCCGTACGCAATGCGCGAGGGCTCGCGGCCGGCAATCGCCGAAAACTCAATCATTGTGCGCGATGCGCGTCAAGTCCCGGGGCTCGCCCGGCTCGCCCGGTTCGCTCCGGGGACGGCGACGTCGAAGGCGACGGTCAGCCGTTCGCCGGCTCCGAACGGCCGCGTTCCGTGCCACATCCACGACGGGAACAAGGCGAGTCGGCCGGGCCTCGGCTCGACCAGCCGGGTCGGCGGCAGGTCGAGCGGGAAGGACGAGGTGCGCGGCTCGCCGAGTGTCAGCCAGCCGGCCTGGCCGCCGCCCGACTGGTCCCCGGCCGACTGAGCCCCGCCCGACTGGTCCCGGCCGAGGTCCGGCGGAAGCACGATGTACAGGGCCGAGCTGATCCAGCCCATCGGATGGACATGGTTGGAATGGAAGCCGCCGGCCTGCAGCCGCACCGACCAGGCGCCGGAGAAAGCGATCGGCTCGCGTGGGCTGCCGAGCAGCGGGTGGGCCGGGTCGCGGGCCGGCAGCCGGGCGACATGCTCCCGGACGACCTCGGCGATCGCCTCGCGCAGGGCGACGATGGTCGGGTCGATCAGGTGGAACAGATGGCCGTCGGTCTGGGTGCCGCCGCGCACCGACTGCACCAGCGGCTGCCCCTTGGTCGTGTGCAGCGCCCGGAGCGCGTCGGCGAGCGTGCCGAGCGGCGGCAGCCGGTCGGCGATGTCATAGACCC
>DASTZO010000263.1:0-7626 GCA_035764265.1 Sphingomicrobium sp. | reverse complement strand
CAGGCGTTGTGGATGACGATCGCCCGCGGCTCGGCATTGCTGTTCGACCAGTCGTGGCCGTGGGTCTTCATCGAGAGGCCGTACTTGCCGTGATAATATTCACCGGTCGTGTAGGTGCCGTTCGACGTCGCGTAGGAGCCGAACTCGTTCGAGAAGCGGTCGAGGAAGCCGTTGTGGTTCGGGTCCGAGCCCTGGCCGTGCGCGACCCGGTAGCTTTCGACCTGGCCGTTGCGCAGGTCGACGACGTGGAAGCGCGGATCGCTCGACGGGAGCGAGAAGTCGGCGATGCCGATGAAGTCGCGGTGATAGATGCGATGGGCATCGAGCGCCGCCCGGGCCCGCTCGAAAATGCGCTGGTCGACCCCGTACGGAGCGCGCGGAGCGGCCGGAACCGGCGGCAGCGGGGAACGCGGGGCCTGGAACACGACCGAGGGAAGACCGACCGAGCTGGCCGCGGAGGACAGCATCGCACCCCCGACGCCGACGGCGCCAAGACGCAACATTTCCCTCCGATTCAACGACATCCATCCCTCCGCTCAAGAAGGGTGTGGTGTATCAGGCGGAAGGTTAATCGCCGATAACCAAGCGCAGTCGGTTGCCCTCTCCACCGCACCAGATCAACGGCTCGTCGCAATAACCGAAAAAGTTCCCTGAAAAGTGACTGACTTGAACGCTTGTCCGGACACTGTTATGGCCCCGCGCCGCCGTAGGCCCGCCTGCGGCGAATAACAGGCATTGGAACGACCTTTTTCGTGGCCGCGCGCCGCCAAGCGGTCGTTCGGCGCATTTGGGCGAAAATTCAGGAGTGTGACGGCTTTTTATGCAGATCATCGTTCGCGACAATAATGTCGAGCAGGCGCTGCGCGCGCTCAAGAAGAAGCTGCAGCGCGAGGGCGTCTACCGCGAGATGAAGCTGCGCCGCCACTACGAGAAGCCCTCGGAGAAGCGCGCCCGCGAGCGGGCCGCCGCCATCCGCCGCGCCCGCAAGCTCGAGCGCAAGCGCGCCGAGCGCGAAGGCACCGCCCGCTAGCCTTCCCGTTTGAAGCCGCCCGACGAGGAGGCGATCGATGTCCGCCAGCACACTCGCCCATCTCGAACGCCGTCGTGGAACCGGCAAGCTGTGGCTGGCGATCCTCTTGCTGATTGCCGCCGGCGTCGGCTTGGCGTGGCTCGGCGCCGGCTCGCTGCGCGGCGAAACCACCGCCAGCGGGCTTGGATTCCGCACCGTCGAGGCCGGCGAGGGGCCGCTGATCAAGGCGGTCGACGGGGTGCTGATCGAATATGAAGGCCGGCTCGAGGACGGGACGGTGTTCGACACCAGCGAGGGCCGCGGCCCGACGCCGATGATCGCCGGCCAGGTGATCCCCGGCTTCGCCGAGGCGCTGACCCGGATGCAGAAGGGCGGGCGCTACCGGATCCAAATCCCGTCGGCGCTCGGCTACGGCGCCAATCCGCAGCCCGGCAGCCCGATTCCGCCCAACGCCGACCTCGAGTTCGACGTCCATGTCGTCCAGGTCGTGCCCAATGCGGCGCTGATGCAGGGCATCCAGCAGGGTCCCGAGCAGCAGCCGCCCGAACAGCCGGCGCCGCAGCCCTAGGCCACTTCGGGCAGTTCGCCCTCGTCGTCGGCGCGGTATTTGCTCAGCTCCTGGAGCGTGACCTTGAGCGCCGCGAGGATCGAATCGGCGAGCAGCAGTCCGAGGAAGCCGAACAGCGCGCCGAACAACAGCTGCGCCGCGAGCACCACGGCCGGGGCGAGGTCGACCGTGCGCTTGGCGATGTAGGGGATGACCAGATAGCCGTCGACGTTCTGGACGAGGAAATAGACGAAGATCGACCACAGCCCCTGGTCGACCCCGGCGCTGAAGCCGACCGCGACCATCAGCACCCCGGAGATGATCGCGCCGATGTTGGGGACGAAGGCGAGCAGGCCGGTGATCAGCCCGAGCAGCGCCGCCATCGGCACCGGCGCCAGGCCGAAGAGCTGCGGCACATAGCCGAGCATCAGCCAGGTGAACACGCCCTCGAACAGCATCCCGACCAGCCGCCCGGCGAGCAGCCGGCGAAGGGTCCAGCCGACCCGGTCGCCGATCGCGTAGAAGCGGTCGCGGTACCGTAAGGGAAGCATCCACGCGACGCCGCGGTCGTAGAGCCGCGGGTCGATGGCGATGAAGATGCCGATGACGAAGATCAGGATCGCGCTGGTGACCGCGCCGAGCGCGCTTCCGACGGCAGTGGTCAGCCGGCCGACCGAGCCCATCAGCTGCTGGCCGATGGAGCCGGGGGTCGGGTCCGAGACCAGGCCGAAGTCCTGCGCCCAGGCATAGGCTCGCGCCGCTTGCACCTCGACGACCGCTCGCAGGTTCTCGGCCTGGGCGGCGAAGGTCGTCCCGGCGTAATAGAATACCCAGGCGACGAAGCCGAGGCCGAGGAACACGACCAGCGCCAGGCGCCATCCGCGCGCGATCGGCAGATAGCGGCCGAGGAGCCGGGTGCCGCCGTCGAGGATGACCGCGAAGATCATCCCGCCGACGATCAGCAGCAGCGGCTGGGCGAGGACGATCGTCCCGGCGATGAGCAGCGCGGCCCCGAACCAGACCATCGCCCGAGCCAGCTCGCGGCGGACCAGCGGGTCGCGGAACTCGGCCGGCCCCGGCCGCTCGACGTGCGGTTCGACGGTCGGCGGCTCGGCCATCTAGCCGGCGCTCCCCCTGAGCGAGCGCCCGGCCCGGCCCGAGCGCAGCGCCCGGAACCAGCTGACCGGGTCGTAGATCCGGGTCGTTCCGTCGAGCGAGAAGGTGATGAACTCGGCGCGGCCGCCGATATTCTCCCACGGCACCGGGCCGCCGAGGCCGTTCTCGGGCGGGCCGAGGCCGAAGCGGCTGTCGGCGCTGCGGTCGCGGTTGTCGCCCATCATGAAGACATGGTCGGCGGGCACCTTGACCGGGCCGAAATCGTCGCCCGGGCTCTCGCCGAGGTCGACCGTGTCGTAGCTGGGCCCGCCCGGAAGGGTCTCGCGGACGATCGGCAGGCGGCAATATTCGCGGCCGCCCGAGCGCACGACGAAGCCGGAGAACTCGATCCCGCACGGGACGTTGGGGTCGACCGGGATCAGCGCCGAGGGCCGGACTTCCGAGCGCACCGGCCGGCCGTTCAGGATCAGCCGCCCGCGGCGCACCTCGACGGTGTCTCCGGGCAGGCCGATCACCCGCTTGATGTAGTCGTCGCTCTGGCCCGGCGGAGTGACGATGACGATGTCGCCGCGCTTCGGCATCGCGCCGAGCAGTCGGCCCTCCCAGTGCGGGAAGACATGGAAGCTCGGGCTGACCCACGACCAGCCGTACGGATATTTGCTGACCACCAGCCGGTCGCCCTTGAGCAGGCCCGGCATCATCGATTCCGATGGGATGTAGAACGGCTTGGCGACGAAGCTGTGGAAGGCGAGCACCGCGACCAGCACCCACAGTAAGCCCTTGATCTCGCGCCACACGGCCGAGCCCTTCGACTCCTTGTGTTCGGCGCGCGGCGAGGATGCTTCGGTGGTCGCCTCGGGGATGGTGTCGGTCAGGTCAGGGCTCCATCTTGCGTGCGGTCAGGATGACGAAGGCCTGCGCCCAGGGATATTCGTCGGTCAGGGTCAAGTGAATGTCGATGGCGTGGCCCGCCGGCGCAAGGGCGTCAAGAGTTGCGCGGGCGCCGCCGGTCAGCTCGAGAGTCGGCGCTCCCGAAGGCGCATTGACAACGCCGATGTCCTTCATGAACACGCCGTGCTTGAAGCCGGTGCCGACCGCCTTGGAGAAGGCCTCCTTGGCGGCGAAGCGCTTGGCGAGCGTCCCGGCGCGGGTGAACGGCCGCGAATCCGCCTTGGCGCGCTCGGTCGCGGTGAACACGCGCTCGAGGAAGCGGTCGCCGAACCGCTCCAGCGAGCGCTCGATCCGCTCGATGTTGCAAAGGTCCGAGCCGATGCCGACGATCAAGGAAGGGCCCTCACCCCAACCCCCTCCCGCACGCGGGAGAGGGAGCATGCGACCGTGCCTTCCAACCCTCTCCCGCTTGCGGGAGAGGGCAGGGTGAGGGTTTCTTTCTTCACCGCGCCGCGTCCATCAGCTCGCGCATCTGGCGAACGCTCGCTTCGAGGCCGGTGAAGATCGCCTCGCCGACCAGGAAATGGCCGATGTTGAGCTCGGCGAGCTGCGGGATGGCGGCGACCGGCGCGACATTGTCGAACGTCAGGCCGTGGCCGGCGTGCGGCTCGATGCCGGCCTTGACGGCGAGCGCGGCACAGTCTGCGATGCGCTTGAGCTCGGTCGCGCGCTCCTCGCCGTCCACATGGGCATAGCGCCCGGTGTGGAACTCGACGACCGGAGCGCCGAGCCGAAGCGCGGCATCGACCTGCTCCTCGCGGGGCTCGATGAACAGGCTGACACGGATGTTCGCGGACCCCAGCCGGTCGACATAATAAGCCAGGTGGTTGTGCTGCCCGGCCGCGTCGAGGCCGCCCTCGGTGGTCCGCTCCTCGCGCTTTTCGGGGACAATGCAGGCGGCGTGCGGGCGGTGCGCAAGCGCGATCGCCAGCATTTCCTCGGTCGCCGCCATTTCGAGGTTCAAGGGCAGGTCGATCTGCCCCATCAGCCGGTCGATGTCCTCGTCGGTGATGTGCCGGCGATCCTCGCGAAGGTGGGCGGTGATGCCGTCGGCGCCGGCGGCCGCGGCGGCGATGGCCGCGCGCACCGGGTCGGGATGGGCGCCGCCGCGCGCGTTTCGGATGGTCGCGACATGGTCGATGTTGACGCCGAGACGGAGTGGGCTGCTCACGCGGCCGCCCGGCTTCCGGGCTTGACCGCCGGGATCGAGGCGAGCTCGGGCGGAAGCTCGTCGGCGGCATAGGTCGGGACGTCGATCCGGATCAGCGCCGTCAGCGGGACGCCGAGGTCGGCGGTGCCGCCCGAGCGGTCGACCAGGGCCGCGGCGCCGACCACCCGACCGCCCGCCTCGGTGATGGCCGCGATCGCCTCGCGCGACGACAGGCCGGTGGTGACCACGTCCTCGACCAGCAGCACGCGCTCGCCCGGCTCGAGCCTAAAGCCGCGGCGAAGCTCGAACGGGCCCTGCGGCCGCTCGACGAACATCGCTCGCCTGCCCAGCGCCCGGCCCATCTCGTGGCCGATGATGACCCCGCCCATCGCCGGCGAGACCACCGCGTCGATACCGTCGCGCAGTTCGGCCGGAAGCTTGGCGGCGAGCGCGCTCGCCAGCCGCCCGGCCCGCGCCGGGTCCATCAGCACCCGCGCGCACTGCAGATAGCGCGGGCTGCGAAGCCCGGACGACAGGATGAAATGGCCCTCGAGCAAGGCCTCGGCCGCCCGGAACTCATCGAGGATCTCGTCGTCGGTCATGCCGTCCTTCCGATGCGGTCGCGGCCGCGTGAATAGGCTGCTCGCGGGGCCGCTTCAACACCGCGCCGCGGATGGCGGAAGTGGCGCTTGAGGGCGGGAAAAGCCGCGCCTATAAGGCCGCCCAAATCGAGGGGCCCCGCGGCGGCGGCCCCAGTCCCAAACCCATGTCACCGGGGTCGTGAAGGAAATTGATTGGATGGGCGATTGTCCTGGCCGCGGCCGGGCTCACTCCGGCAGCGGCGCAGGCTCCGCAGGCGGCTGCTCCGCAGGCCGCCGCTCCGGCCGCGCAGCCGGCTGCCGGGACCGGGGCAGTCGATCATTCGGCTCATGCGATGCCGGCCGCGCAGGTCACCCCGCCGACCCCCGGGCTCGGAGTCCCGGTCGGCGGCAAGGGCATCCAGGAGCAGGTGACCGGCATCGGCCGCGAGGCCGCCGGCTTCCACAATGGCCCGCTGCTGATCCTGTGCGCCGCGATCAGCCTGTTCGTGCTCGGGCTGCTCGGCTACGCGATGGTCCGCTACCGCCGCAGCGCCCATCCGAAGCCGTCGCGCACCTCGCACAACACGACGATCGAGGTCATCTGGACCCTCGTCCCGGTGCTGATCCTGGTCGCCATCGCAATTCCCTCGATCCGCCTCCTGCGCCACCAATATTCGCCGCCCAAGGCCGACCTCACGGTCAAGGTGATCGGCAACCAATGGTATTGGACCTACCAATACCCGGACAACGGCGACATCGAGATCGTCTCCAACATGCTCAAGGAGTCGAACGACCCCACACGCCAGCCCAAGGAACGGGCGCGGACCGACGCCGACGGGCCGCCGCTGCTGGCGGTCGACGAGCGGCTGGTGATCCCGGCCGGCAAGGTGGTGAAGTTCATCATCACCTCGAACGACGTGATCCACGCCTTCTGGATCCCGGCCTTCTGGAACAAGATCGACGCCAACCCCGGCCAGCTGAACGAGATTTGGGCCAAGGTCGACCGGCCGGGAGTCTATTTCGGCCAGTGCACCGAGCTGTGCGGCGCCCGCCACGCCTACATGCCGATCGCGGTCGAGGCGGTGGCTCCGGCGCGTTTCGCCGCCTGGGTGGCCTCGAAGGGCGGCTCGATGCCCGGCGCCAGGCCCGCCCCGACTCCCGACAGCACCGGCGCGTCGCCGGTCAGCGAGGCCGCGGTCCCGGCGGCGGCGCAGCCCCAGCCTCCGACACCCTCGGCCGCCGATCCGGCGGCGGTCCGGCAGCCGGCCACGAACCAGGCCGCGACGGCCCAGAATTAAGCGGAAACGAGTATCATGAGCACCATCCCCGCCGACGCCCTGCCGCTGAAGGCCCATGAGGCGCCCGACGTCCACGACGCGGACCACAAGCCGGGCTTCTTCACCCGCTGGTTCATGTCCACCAACCACAAGGACATCGGCACGCTCTATCTGATCTTCGCGATCGTCGCGGGGATCATCGGCGGCGCGATTTCCGGGATCATGCGCGCCGAGCTCGCCGAGCCCGGCATCCAGATTTTGAGCCAGGGCTGGCCGCTCGGGCCGGGGACCGCGAACTTCGACGAATGGGCGCACCACTGGAACGTGCTGATCACCGCGCACGGGCTGATCATGGTCTTCTTCATGGTCATGCCGGCGATGATCGGCGGCTTCGGCAACTGGTTCGTGCCGCTGATGATCGGCGCGCCCGACATGGCGTTCCCGCGGATGAACAACATCAGCTTCTGGCTGCTGATCCCGGCCTTCTGCCTGCTTTTGGGCTCGAGCTTCGTCTCCGGCGGGTCCGGGCTCGGGGCCGGGACCGGCTGGACGGTCTATGCGCCTCTGTCGACCGCCGGCTCGGCCGGGCCCGCGGTCGACATGGCGATCTTCTCGCTCCACCTCGCCGGCGCCAGTTCGATCCTCGGGGCGATCAACTTCATCACCACCATCTTCAACATGCGCGCTCCGGGCATGACCCTGCACAAGATGCCGCTGTTCGTCTGGTCGATCCTGGTCACCGCCTTCCTGCTGCTGCTCGCGCTGCCGGTGCTCGCCGGCGCGATCACGATGCTGCTGACCGACCGCAACTTCGGCACCACCTTCTTCGACGCGTCGGGCGGCGGCAACCCGGTCCTCTACCAGCACCTGTTCTGGTTCTTCGGTCACCCCGAGGTGTACATCCTGATCCTGCCCGGGTTCGGCATCATCTCGCACATCGTCTCGACCTTCAGCCGCAAGCCCGTCTTCGGCTA
>DASTZO010000262.1:0-4423 GCA_035764265.1 Sphingomicrobium sp. | reverse complement strand
AAGACGGGCAAATGGGGCCTGATCTTGAAGACCTTGGACGACACGGACATGGGCTCCGACCGGCTCACCATACAACCCGGTGGCTTCAGCGGCTGGCACGCTCATCCGGGGCCAGTGTTCGTAACCGTCACCCAGGGCAGCGTGATCTGGTACGATGGGTCGAACCCGCTCTGCACTCCACACACGTTCGCGACCGGCGAGTCTTTCATTGAAGGCGCCTATCGAGTCCACAATGTTCAAAACGCCTCGAATTCAACCGTAGCGGAATTCGTCGCGATCACGATCAAGCCAGTGGGGTTCGTTGGGCCCGCATTCCGGCTCGACCGGGCGGAACCCACCAACTGCTAATTGCGGCGGGGTGCGCCGAGGCGGCGTCAGGTTGCCTCCGCCCGGCGTGCCTGCCGCTTGCGCTTGTGCGGGTCGAGGTGGCGCTTGCGCAGAATATTAGACGAACTGCTTTTTTTCCGTCGAAAGCACGCCGACGAGGGCGTCGAACAGCCACCGGGTCGCCGGCCCGGGCGGATCGTCGCGGCGCCAGAGCCCCGCCAGGCGGTAAGGGCCGCCGATGGCCTCGGGCATCTTCAGCCGGACCAATCGCCCGTGCGCGAGGTCGTCCTCGATCATGCCGAGCGGCATGTTGCCCCAGCCGATGCCTTCGCGGAGCAGTTCGAGCTTGGCCCCGAGGTCAGCCAGCCGCCAGGTGCGCGGACTGGCGACCGTGAAATCCCGCCCTTCGGTCAGATTGGAGCGGTCGGTCAGGACAAGCTGGAGGTGCGCTCGGGCGGCTCCGGGGGCGAGCTTTCCGGAGCGCGCGAGAGGGTGGCCGGGCGAAGCGACCGGAACCAGCAGCAACGCCCCCGCCTCGGCTCGTTCAAGATCGGGATGCTCGGTGACGGCCGGACCGCTGATGCCGAGCTGCGCCCGGCCGTCCAACAATAGGGCCGCGACCCCGCCCAAGGCCTCCACGTGCAGGCGCAGATTGACCGTCGGATAGATCTCCTGGAATTCGCGCAGCACGCCCGCGACGCGGTCCAGCGGGATCATCACGTCCAGCGCGATGGATACTTCCGGCTCCAGGCCGCTATGCAGGCCGAGGGCGCGGGCGCGGAGGGCCTGAAGGTCGGCGGCGACCAAGCGGGCGTCCGCCAACAGCGCCTGGCCCGCATCCGTCAGCACGGGCTTGCGCGAGCCCTGGCGATGGAACAGGCCGAGGCCGAGCTGCGCCTCCAGATTGGAGATCGCGTAGCTGACCGCCGACACCGCGCGGTTCAGCTTGCGGGCGGCGGCGGCGAAGCTGCCTTCGTCGACAATTGCGAGGAACACCTGGAGCTGATCGAGGCTGGGCGTTCCGACGGCGGGCATGCGGCGACCGTAGCATGATGTTCTAGAAACCTGAACATTATAATCAGTATTTGTCGGCTAAAACCGAACAACGAAACCGCCTATCTGGCTTCTGCAACCAGCACCGGCTGGCAACAGGAGACCGAACCATGACCACCATCGCATTGCGCGCGCCCGGCTCGAATTGGGCGGCGTCCGACCTCGCGGCGACCGGCGGCCGCCTGCTGCTGGCCGCCATCTTCCTGCTCAGCGGCTATTCGAAGCTCGCCGACCCGGCGGCGACCATCGGCTACATCCAGTCCGTCGGCCTGCCGCTGCCCCAAGTCGGAGTGGCCCTGGCCATCGCCGCCGAGCTGGTCGGGGGCGCCCTTCTCGTCATCGGCTACCGAACCCGGCTCGCCGCCGCCGCGCTGGCCGTCTTCACCCTGGTCACCGCCCTGTTCTTTCACTCGGCGCTCGGCGACCAGAACCAGTTCATCCAGTTCTTCAAGAACGTCGCCATCACCGGCGGGCTGCTGCAGGTGATCGCCTTCGGCCCGGGGCGGCTCAGCCTCGACGGCCGAGCATAAGCAGGGCTTTGGTCGCGCAGCCTTCGGGCTCACCGCCCGACCGGGATCGCAAGCCGCCGCCCATGGTTCTAGCCCGTGGGCGGCAGCGCACAGGGAGGAACGCAATGGCGCGCATGCCCGCATTGTTCGTCGGCCACGGCAGCCCGATGAACACCCTCGAGCGCAACGGCTTTACCGGGGCGTGGCGAGAATTCGGCAAACAGCTGCCCAGGCCGAGGGCCGTGCTGGTCGTGTCCGCGCATTGGTTCTTCGGAGCCACCGCCGTCACCGCCATGCCGTGGCCGCGCACGATCCACGACTTCTATGGCTTTCCGAGCGAGCTGTTCGACTTCCAGTATCCGGCGCCCGGCGCTCCGGACGTCGCCGAGGAGGTTGCTGAGGCCGTCAAGCCGGTCTGGTGCGGGCTCGACCGCGACCAGTGGGGACTCGACCACGGCACCTGGAGCGTTCTTGCCCACCTCTACCCGCAAGCGGACGTGCCGGTGGTCCAGCTGTCGATCAATGCGCTGAAGCCGCTCGAATATCACCTGGATCTCGGGACTCGCCTCGCGTCGCTGAGCGAGCGTGGAATTCTGTTCATTGCAAGCGGCAACGTCGTCCACAACCTGAGCCGCATCCAGTGGGATCGGCCCGACGCCGCGTTCGACTGGGCGGAGCGGTTCGATGATGCCGTGGCCCGGCAGCTGTCCGAGGCTCCCGCCGAGATTCTCCGGCTGGCCGAGCACCCCGATTTCCACGCCGCCGTGCCGACCCCCGATCATTTCATCCCCTTGCTGTACGTCGCCGGCATGGCCGCCCGCCACGGCCGGCCGCTCGACGCGCTCGTTCGCGGATATGCGATGGGGTCGATCTCGATGAGCTGTTACGGTCTCGAGGCCGACATCAAGCTCGCCGGGCAAGAGGCGGAAGGCGCCGCGGCCCTGCCCGAGGGCGTCCCGGCCGACCAGAGCAATATCTGAACGACGCCCACGGCGGGCGTTCCGGGAAGCTAGGCGGCCTTGGCCCGGTTGGCGCGCTTGCGCTCGTGCGGGTCGAGGTGGCGCTTGCGCAGCCGGATCGCCTTGGGCGTCACCTCGACCAGCTCGTCCTCGTCGATGTAGGCGATCGCCTGCTCGAGGGTCAGGCGCTTGGGCGGGGTCAGCCGGATCGCGTCTTCCTTGGGGCCCGAGGCGCGGAAGTTGGTCAGCTGCTTGGATTTCAGCGGGTTGACCTCGAGGTCCTCGGGCTTGGCGTTCTCGCCGACGATCATGCCCTCGTAGACCGGCTCGCCGGGCGAGACCATCAGCGCGCCGCGGTCCTCGAGCGCGTTCAGCGCATAGGCGACCGCCTGGCCGCTGGCGTTGGAGATCAGGACGCCCGTCTGGCGGCCCTCGATCGGCCCCTTGTACGGGCCGTAGCGCTCGAACAGCCGGTTCATGATACCGGTGCCGCGGGTGTCGGACAGGAACTCGCCGTGATAGCCGATCAGGCCGCGGCTCGGGGCCGAGAACACGAGGCGCGTCTTGCCGCCGCTCGACGGGCGCTGCTCGACCAGCTCGCCCTTGCGCAGCTGGATCTTGGACACCACGGTCGAGGCGTAGGCGTCGTCGACGTCGACGACGACGGTCTCGTACGGCTCCTCGCGGCCGCCGGTCGCGGATTCGGCGCCGTCGCGGAACAGCACCCGCGGGCGGCTGATCGACAGCTCGAAGCCCTCGCGGCGCATGGTCTCGATCAGGACGCCGAGCTGGAGTTCGCCGCGGCCGGCGACCTCGAAGCTGTCCTTGTCGGCGCTTTCGGTGATGTGGAAGGAGACGTTGCCCTCGGCCTCGCGAGCCAGGCGGTCGCGGATCATCCGGCTGGTGACCTTGGTCCCCTCGCGCCCGGCCATCGGCGAATCGTTGACGCTGAAGGTCATCGCCAGGGTCCGCGGGTCGATCGGCAAAGCGTGCAGCGGCTCGGTCACCGACGGGTCGGCGATGGTGTTGGCCACGGTCGCCGCGGTGAGCCCGGCGATGGCGACGATCTCGCCGGCTTCCGCGCTCTCGACGGGCACCCGCTCGAGTCCGCGAAAGGCCATGATCTTGGTCGCCCGGCCCTCTTCCACGACCTTGCCGTCGGGGTCGAGCGCCCGGATCGGCATGTTGATCGCGAGGCGCCCGCTGGCGATCCGCCCGGTCAGCACCCGGCCGACGAAATTGTCGCGGTCGAGCAAGGTGGCGAGCATCGCGAACGGCCCGTCGGCGACCACGGTCGGCGGAGGCACGTGGGCGACGATGGTCTCGAACAGGGGCGTCAGGTCGGCGCCAGGTGTGTTTTCCGGGCGGATGCTGTCCTCGAGCCCCGCATAGCCGGCGCGGCCGCTCGCGTAGAGCGTCGGGAAATCGAGCTGCTCGTCGCTCGCGTCGAGGTTGAGGAATAGCTCGAACACCTCGTCGAGCACCTCGGCCGGTCGCGCGTCCGGCCGGTCGATCTTGTTGACGACGACGATCGGCCTCAGGCCAAGGCCGAGCGCCTTGCCGGTCACGAACTTG
>DASTZO010000261.1:0-5003 GCA_035764265.1 Sphingomicrobium sp. | reverse complement strand
CGCCGTCGTCGCCAGCAACACAATCACTCGAACCATATTCATCCCTCCACGCAAACCCGGGGCGCCGCGGCGCTCCCGTCAATTTCCAGTGGGTCAGCCATGCTTTCGCAGCAGCCGGCCCTGCTCGCGCTTCCAGTCGCGCTCTTTCTCGGTCTCGCGCTTGTCGTGCATCTTCTTGCCGCGGGCGACCGCCAGCTCGACCTTCGCCCGGCCGCTGCCGTTGAAATAGATCGACAGCGGAACGAGCGTCATCCCCTGGCGCGTCACCGCGCCCTGCAGCTTGGCGATCTCGCGGCCCTTGAGCAACAGTTTCCGCGGCCGCCGCGGGTGGTGGTTGAGCCGGTTGCCGTGGCTGTACTCGGGGACATGGCTGTTGATCAGCCACAGCTCGTCGCCTTCGACCGCGGCGTAGCTTTCGGCGATCGAGCCCTCGCCGCCGCGCAGCGACTTGACCTCGGTGCCGGTGAGCTCGATCCCGGCCTCCAGGCGCTCCTCGACGAAATAGTCGTAGCGCGCGCGCCGGTTCTCGGCGACGACCTTCTTCTTGTCGAACGGCGGCGGCAGCGGCTTGGCCATCGGCCCGCTCAGGCGAGCCCGGCGTGGGCGAGCGCGGCGTCGACCGCGGTCCGCGACGCCTCCGACGGCTCGGTCAGCGGCAGCCGCAGCTCGGTCGGGAAGCCCGGGCGGACCTTCGACAGCGCATATTTGACCGGGCCGGGCGAGGCGTCGGTGAACAGGGCCGAGTGCAGCGGGTAGAGCCGGTCCTGGAGCTCGAGCGCCTGCGGCCAGCGGCCCTCGCGCATCGCCTCCTGGAACTCGGCGCACAACCCGGGCGCGACGTTGGCGGTGACCGAGATGCAGCCGACCCCGCCCATCGCGTTGAAGCCCAGGGCCATGTCGTCGTTGCCGCTGAGCTGGCAGAACTGCTCGCCGCAGGCCAGCCGCTGGGCGGAGACCCGGCCGAGGTTGCCGGTCGCGTCCTTGACCCCGACGACGGTCGGCAGCCGGGCGACCTCGGCCAAGGTCTCGACCGAGATGTCGGCGACGGTCCGCGAGGGCACGTTGTAGACGATGATCGGCAAGTCCGAGGCCCCGGCCAGAGCCCAGAAATGGGCGGCGATGCCGGCCTGGCTGGGCTTGTTGTAATAGGGCACGACGACCAGCGCGGCGTCGGCGCCGACCTCTTTGGCCGCCGCCATCCGCTCGATCGACGCGGCGGTCGAATAGCTTCCGCAGCCGGCGATCACCGGCACTCGGCCCCGCGCCTGCCCGACCGCCAGCTCGATCACCCGCCGGTGCTCGTCGGCGGTCAAAGTCGCGACTTCGCCGGTCGTCCCGCACGGCACCAGGGCGTTGCTGCCCTCGGCGATTTGCCATTCGACCAGCTCAAGGAATGTGTCTTCGGCGACACGCCCGCCAATAAACGGCGTCACCAGCGCCGGGATAGACCCGAAAAACATGAACTTAAGTCCTCCAGGAGGATTCCGATTGCCGTGGGGTCTGTTATGTTCAGGGACTGATAAGGACCGCGACCGCAGGATGTCCAGCATGAGGCGAGCCGCATTTCTCCTGCCGTTGATGGTCATCGGCGCGTCGAGCCCGGCGCAGGTGCCGATGCAGCCGAGCTACCGGCCCGCCTACGCCCCCGTCGGCAACGACGTTTCGTGGGCGATCGCCGACTGGCGCCGGCTCCGGCAAAGCGACCGCTATACCTTCGGCGACTATGCGCGCTTCCTGATCGCCAATCCCGGCTGGCCCGGCGAGGCGGCGATGCGCCGCAACGCCGAGAAAGCGATGCGGCCCGGGGAGAATGCAGCGACCGTGCTGGCCTTCTTCCGCAGCGAGCAGCCGACCACCGGCAACGGCTATGCGCGGCTCGCCGACGCGTTGCTCGCCGGCGGCCGCCAGGCCGAGGCCCTCGCCGCCGCCCGCGAAGCCTGGGCGTCGCACGACCTCGGCGCGAGCGACGAGCCGGCGATCTACGCGCGCTACGGGCCCAGCTTCACGAGGGCGGACCACGACCGCCGCGCCGACGCCCTGCTGTTCGCCAAGAAGGCCGGCGACGCGCAGCGCTTCCTGGCGATGGTCAGCCCGCACCGCGCCGCGGCGTTCACGGCCCGCGTCGCGATGCAGCTCAAATGGCCCGACGCCGAGGCCCGCTACCAGCCGCTGATGGCGGGCGTCACAAGCGACGCCGGGCTGATGATGGACCGCGCCCGCTACCTGCGCGACGGCGGCTTCGAAGCGTCCGCCCGGCAGCTGTTCGCCCGCCCGCACAATGTCACCCACAAGCCCGCCGACCCGCAGCGCTTCTACGAGATGATGCTGCTGCTCGCGCAGGGCGCCGCGTCCGAAGGCCAGTGGCGGACCGCCTTCGACATCGCCCGCCAGGTCGACGACGCCTTCCCGGCCGGCACCGACATCAGCCTGAAGCCGCTCGCCATTCGCGACGATTACACGTCGCTGACCTGGCTCGCCGGGACCGCGGCGCTCGACGCGCTGCGGCGGCCGGCCGAAGCGGTCGGGCTGTTCCAGCGCTACGCGAATGGAGGCCGCTCGCTGCAGGTCGAGACCAAGGGCATGTACTGGGCGGGCCGCGCCGCTCTGGCCGCCGGCAAGCCGACCGAGGCGGCGGCTTACTTCCACCGCGCCGCGACCTACCCCGAGCTGTTCTACGGCCAGCTGGCGCTCGAGCGGCTCGGCCGGTCGGTGACCGCGCCGCCCACGGCCGCCCCGGTGGTCACCGACGGCCAGCGCATCGCGTTCAGCGGCAACTGGCTGGTGCGCGCGACGCGGCAGATGGTGCACCAGGGCAGCCGCGAGGAGCAGGCGCTGTTCGTCCGGGCGCTCGCCGAATCGCTCCAGAACGATTCCGAGCGGGCGCTGGCGATCGAATTCGGCCAGCAGATCGGCCGCCAGGACGTGCCGGTGTGGGTGTCGCGAGTGGCGCGCAACAAGGGCTCGGCTTTCTACGTCCGCCAGGCCTACCCGACCCTGTCCGGCACGCCCGACGGCCGGCTGTGGTCGCTGACCCACGGGATCACCCGCCAGGAAAGCTCGTTCGACCGAAGCGCGGTCAGCCACGCCGGGGCGCGCGGGTTGATGCAGCTGATGCCCGGCACCGCGCGCGAGCAGGCCGGCAAGATGGGCTACGGTTACGATTACGGCCGGCTGACCCGCGACCCCGCCTACAACGTGATGCTCGGCTCGGCCTATTTCGCGCGGCTGCTCGACAATTGGGGCGGCAACGTCCCGCTCGCGGTCGCCAGCTACAACGCCGGCTCGGGCAATGTGCGCAAATGGGTGCGCAGCAACGGCGACCCGCGCGCCGGCACCGACGTCCTCAGGTGGATCGAGGGGATCCCGTTCAGCGAGACCAAGGGCTATGTCCAGCGGGTGATCGAGAACAGCGTCGTCTATGATTCGATGCGGCCGGCGAACAGCCCGCAGTCGGCGATGCACGTCTCGCGCTATTTGGGAAAGAACCGCCCGGGCTGATATCCGGCTTCGATGGCAGACTCTCCCCGTTACATCACGGCCGAAGGCTTCGCTCGGCTGCGCGCCGAATATGACGAGCTGTTCGGAGTCGAGCGGCCGAAAATCGTCGAGACCGTGTCCTGGGCGGCGTCGCTCGGCGACCGGTCCGAAAATGCCGATTACCTCTACGGCAAGAAGCGGCTGCGCGAGATCGACCGCCGCCTCGCCCACCTCGCGCGGGTCATGAAGGCGGCGAAAATCGTCGACCCCAAGAGCCAGGCGGCCGGAGAGGTGCGCTTCGGGGCGACGGTCGAGCTCGCCGACGAGCAGGACAAGCGGCGGGTGCTGACGATCGTCGGTGACGACGAGGCGGACGCGGGCGAAGGCCGGATCGGCTGGAGCGCGCCCCTGGCCCGGGCGCTGATCGGGGCGAAGGTCGGCGACGAGCGGATCGTCCGGCTGCCCAACGGCGAGAAAAGCTACGAGGTCGTCGCGATCCGCTATCCCTAGCTTTCGACCACCCGGATCGACAGCTCCTTGAGCTGCTTGTCCGACACCGCCGCCGGAGCATTCATCATCAAATCCTCGGCCTTCTGGTTCATCGGGAACAGCACCACCTCGCGGATGTTGGGCTCGCCGGCCAAGAGCATGACGATCCGGTCGATTCCGGGCGCCGAGCCGCCGTGCGGCGGGGCGCCGTACTTGAACGCGTTGATCATGCCCGCGAAATCCCGGTCGACCTCCTCGCTGGTGTAGCCGGCGATTGCGAACGCCTTGTACATGATGTCCGGGCGGTGGTTGCGGATCGCGCCCGAGCTCAGCTCGACCCCGTTGCAGACGATGTCGTACTGCCAGGCGAGGATGTCGAGCGGGTCCTTGGACTCGAGCGCTTCGAGCTCGCCCTGCGGCATCGAGAAGGGGTTGTGCGAGAAGTCGATCTTGCCCTGCTCCTCGTTGAACTCGAACATCGGGAAATCGACGATCCAGCAGAAGCGGAACGAATCCTTCTCGATCACATCGAGCTGCTCGGCGACCCGGGTGCGGGCGAGGCCGGCGAGCCGCGCCGCCTCCGCTTCCGCACCGGCGGCGAAGAAGATGCCGTCGTCGGGGCCGAGGCCCAGCGCCTCGGCGAGCGCGTCCATGCCGTCCGCGCCGTGGTTCTTGGCGATCGGCCCGCCCCATTCGCCCGCCTTGCGCGTCGCATAGCCGAGCCCGGCGAAGCCTTCGCCGCGCGCCCACTCGTTCATGTCGTCGAAGAACTTGCGGCTGAGGCCGGCGGTGTTCGGGGCCGCGACCGCGCGCACCACGCCGCCGCCGTCGACGATCTTGGCGAACAGGCCAAAGCCCGAGCCGCGGAAGCGCTCGCCGACGTCGTGGACCAGCAACGGGTTGCGAAGGTCGGGCTTGTCGGTGCCGTATTTGAGCAGCGCCTCGCGGTACGGGATGCGCGGATACTCGCCCGCCGGGGTCACCTGTTTGCCGTCGGCGAACTCCTCGAACACGCCCGACATCACCGGCTCGAGCGC
>DASTZO010000260.1:0-5934 GCA_035764265.1 Sphingomicrobium sp. | reverse complement strand
CGACGCCGGCCGGCTTCGAGCGATGAAGGCGCGGCTCGAGGCGGCCGGGATCGACTGGACGCGCCGCCGCTACCACAAGGCGCCGAGCGCGCCCGCGACCGCCTTCGACATCGCCGCCGGAATCGCCACCGCTTTGGCCATCGCCAAGCGGCACCGGGTCCGGCTGGTCCATGCGCGCAGCTACATCCCGGCGCTGATCGGAATGGCGGTCAAGCGCCTGGCCGGCGCCAGGCTGCTGTTCGACATGCGCGGGCTGTGGGCGGACGAGCGGGTCGACGGCGGCCTGTGGCCGGCGGGCGGAAGCCTCTATCGAGTGACCAAGAGCATCGAGCGGCGGTTGCTGCATTCGGCCGACCACATCGTCACCCTGACCTACGCCTCGGTCGACGAGGTCCGAAAGCTCTCCGCGCCCCACGAATGGGTCCCGCTCAGCGTCATCCCGACCTGCACCGACCTGCGGCGTTTCCGGCCGCGGCCGTCCGACCCCGGCGCGCCGCCGACCTTCGGCTATGTCGGGTCGGTCGGCACCTGGTACCTGTTCGACGAGACCTTGCTCGCCTTCCGCTATTTCCAGGCCGAGCGCCCGGACGCGCGGCTGCTGGTCGTCAACCGCGGCGAGCATCAGCGGATCGCCAGTCGGATCGCGGCGGCGGGGATCGATCCGGCGTGCACCGAGGTGGTTGCGGCCGAGCATCGCGACGTGCCGGCGCTGATCGCCCGGATGAGCGCCGGAGCGGCGCTGGTGAAGCCGGCCTATTCCAAGATCGCCAGCGCTCCGACCAAGCTGGCCGAATATCTCGCCTGCGGAATCCCGGTGCTCGGCAACACGGGCGTCGGTGACGTCGAGATCCTCGAGGAGCGCAAGGTGGGCGTTGCCGTCGAAAGCCTCGACGAGGCGGTCCTGCGCGCCGGAGTCGCCCGGCTGGTGGCGCTGACCCGGGACAGGGACACGCCCGGCCGCTGCCGAACCGCGGCCGAGGAGCTATTTTCGCTGGACCGGGGAGTCGCGGAGTATCGCCGGATCTACGATTCGCTCCTGGCCGGCGGGGGCGAGGAGCGGCGATGACGGCGCGCAAGACCATCCTCGTCCTGTGCCCGTTCCCGCAGGGCATCGCGGCCGGGCAGCGGCTCAAGTACGAGCAATATTTCTCCGACTGGCGGGCGGCGGGCTACGACATCACGGTGAGCTCGTTCATTGACCGCCCGATGTACGACATCGCCTACGAGCCGGGTCACACGACGGCAAAGCTGCTCGGCACCTTGCGCGGCCATGTGCGGCGGCTGCGCGACCTGCCGCGGATCGGCCGCTTCGACCTGGTCTACGTGTTCATGTGGGTGACCCCGTTCGGCACCTCGCTGATGGAGCGGCTGACCCGCGCCCTTGCCCGCCGGCTGGTCTACGATATCGAGGACAATGCGCTGGTCGGGCAGGACATTCCGAGGGCGGACAATCCGAACCCGCTGGCGCGGCTGCTCAAGGGCCGCGGCAAGACCGAATATCTGATCCGCGAGGCCGACCATGTGATCACCAGCTCGCCGCTGCTCAACGACATCTGCCTGCGGATGAACCGGGCGAAGCGCTGCACCTACATCTCCTCGTCGGTCGACACCGACCGGTTCGTGCCCGTCAACCGCTACGAGGGCAGCGACGGGGTGATCATCGGCTGGACCGGGACCTACAGCACCAAGCCGTTCCTCGACCTGCTCCGCCCGGTGTTCCGCAAGCTCGCCGGGCGGCTGCGCTTCAAGCTCAGGGTGATCGGCAATTTCGACTATGAGCTGCCCGGGGTCGACCTCGAGGTCGTCCGCTGGACCCGCGAGAAGGAGGTCGAAGACCTGCAGGCGATCGACATCGGAGTCTATCCGCTGCCGCTCGACGAGTGGGTGATCGGCAAGAGCGGGTTGAAGGCGATCCAGTACATGGCGTTCGGCCTGCCGGTGGTGGCGACCGACGCGGGCATCACCGCGCAGGTGGTGCGCGACGGCGAGACCGGGATCCTGGTCCGAACCGAGGACGAATGGCTCGACGCGCTCGAGCGGCTGGTGCGCGAGCCGGAGCTTCGCCGCCGGCTCGGCGAGGCGGGCCGCCGCGACGTGCTCGCAAAATACTCGACCAAGGTGATCGCCGGCGAGTACCGGCGGGTTCTTCAGGACGCGACGGAAGGGTGAGAATGGACTCCAGCCGGATCTACATGGCGGGCAGCGGCGGAATGCTCGGTGACGCGTTCCACCGGGTGTTCGGCGCGGCCAACGAGATCAGATGCACCGACATCGACGTCAACGCGCCGTGGCTGTCATACCTCGATTTCCGCGATTTCGAGGCCTACCGCGCCGACGTCCTCAAATTCCGGCCCGACTATCTGTTCCATCTCGGGGCCCACACCAGCCTCGAATATTGCGAGGAGAATCCCGACGACGCCTACGCGACCAACACGCTGGCGGTCGAGCATGCGGTGCACATCGCCAACGAGCTCGCGATCCCGCTCCTGTACATCAGCACCGCGGGCATTTTCGACGGCGCCCAGGAAACCTACGACGACTGGGCCGATCCCAACCCGCTCGGCCATTATGCGCGCAGCAAGTTCATGGGCGAGAAGTTCGTCGCCGCCAATTGCCGCCAGCACCTCGTCTGCCGCGCCGGCTGGATGATGGGCGGCGGCCCGGCCAAGGACAAGAAGTTCATCCAGAAGCTGATGAAGCAGTTGAAGGACGGCAAGAGCGAGCTCCACGTCGTCGACGACAAGCTCGGGACCCCGACCTACACGGTCGACTTCGCGCGCAACGTCGAGCTGCTGCTCGGCAAGCGCTTCTGGGGCATCTACAACATGGTCTGCCCGGGCGTGACCAGCCGGCTCGAGGTCGCGCGCTACCTGGTCGATGCGCTCGGCCTCCAGGACCGGGTGAAGATCACCCCGGTGTCGTCCAACTATTTCGCCGCCGAATATTTCGCCGCCCGGCCGGCGTCCGAGCGGCTGCTGACGGTCAAGCTCGACCTTCGCGGGCTTAACATCATGCGCGACTGGAAGGTCTGCCTCGACGAATATCTGGCCGAGCAATATTCGGGGTATCTCGATTGAGCCCGCCCGCGGTCCAGGGGCCGGCGGCGCAGGCGGAGATCACCTACACGTTCGTGCCGGTCGCCGAGTGCGACATGTGCGGGTCGGGCGCGGGCCGGCACCGGGTGATGGGCCTCAGGCTCAACGGCACGCAGGGCAGGAACCCCAGGCGCGCCAGCGGAATCGCGGTTTCGGTCAAGCGTTGCCGCGACTGCGGGCTGGTGTTCGCCGACCCGCGGCCGGTGCCCGCCGACCTTGGCGATCATTACGGAGCGCCGGCCGAGGATTACTGGCCGCCCGATTATTTCGACTACGACCCGTCCTATTTCGGCCGCGAGATCGGTGAGGTGAAGCGGCTGATCGGGTTCGAGCCGGGGATGCGCGCGCTCGACATCGGCGCCGGGCTCGGCAAGTGCATGCGCTCGCTCGGCAATGCCGGCTTCGACGCCTACGGGATCGAGCCGTCGGAGCCGTTCCACCGCAAGGCGATCAGCGAGATGGGCGCCGACCCGGAGCGGCTGACCCTGTCGACGCTCGAGGACGCCGAGTTCGAGCCGGGCAGCTTCGACTTCATCACCTTCGGTGCGGTGCTCGAGCATTTGCAGCAGCCGTCCGCGGCCCTTGCGCGAGCGATCGAATGGCTGAAGCCCGGCGGCATCATCCAGATCGAGGTGCCGTCGTCCGACCATCTCGTGTCGAAAATCATCAACGCCTATTACGTCCTCAGCGGCACCAATTACGTGACCAACATCAGCCCGATGCACGCGCCGTTCCATTTGTACGAATTCACGCGGCGCTCGTTCGAGAGGAACGGCGCCCAGCTCGGCTATGCGATCGCGCACCACCATTACGACGTCTGCGAGATCATGAACCTGCCGCGGATCATCCACCCGCCGCTGCGCTGGTGGATGCGCCGCACCGACACCGGGATGCAGCTGACCGTCTACCTGCGCAAGGGCTGAGCGTCAGGCGGCGCGCGCCGTCCGGACATATTCGCCGACATTCCTCGCCAGCACGTCCATCGGCACGTTGCCGCCAAGCACCACCGCGTCGTTGAACGCCTTGATGTCGAACCGCGCTCCGAGCGCTGCCCTGGCCCGCTCGCGCTGGCGGTTGATCTCGCTGTGGCCGACCTTGTAGCCGCAGGCCTGGCCCGGCCAGCTGCAATAGCGGTCGACCTCGCTGACGACTTCATCGAGCTTCGATCCGATCTCGTCGATAAAAAAGCGCCTCGCCTGTTCGCGCGACCAGCGCTTGGCGTGGAGCCCGGTGTCCACCACCAGCCGGCAGGCGCGGAACGCGATCCCCTGGAGGTAGCCGAGCCGGCCGGCGGGGAAATTGTCATAAGCGCCGAACTCGTCGGCGAGCTGCTGCGCATACAGCGCCCAGCCTTCGGAATAGGCGCCGAACGACAGCAAGGTGCGGATCAGCGGAAGCTTGTTGGCATATTCGCCCTGCCACACGTGCCCTGGGATCGCTTCATGGTGCGTGAGGTCCGGCAGGTCGAACTTGGTGTGCAGGTCGGTCGTGCGCAGGTTGATCCAGAACTTGCCCGGGATTGAGCCGTCGATCGAGCCCGCGCCGCCATAGGCCCCGGGCGCGCCAAGCTCTTCCTCCGGGGGTATGCGGCGCACCTCGAGATTGCCTTTGACCAACGTGTTGAACATCTGCGGCAGCTTGGTGCGGATGATCCGGAGGCGCTCTTCGATGAACGCCATGATTTCCGCGCGGCCCTGGTCGCCGGGCGCGAACTTGTAGCGCGGATCGCGCCCAAGCGCCTGCATCCGCTCGCCGACCGAGCCCTTGGTGTAGCCGAGGCTGCGGAGGATCGGGTCCATCCGGCCTTGCAGCGCGCGCAGCTCGTCGAGCCCCATCTGGTGGACCTCGTCGGGCGGCATCGTCGTCGTCGTCGAGGCCTTGAGCGCCCAGCGATAATATTCGTCGCCGTGCGGGCGCGCCCACATGCCCGGCTCCTCGGTCGCCATCCGTCGCTGGAGAACGAGCTCGGCGATCTGGCGCTCGAGCGCCGGAGCGACCTCCCTGGTCGTGATCGCGCGTGCGCGCTCGGCCCAGTTGCCGGCGATCCCCTTTTCCCTGGTCCGCCGCTCGACCGATTCGACCAGCCCGCCGCCTTTGCGCGCGCCCTCGGCCGACTGGCGCAGCTGGGTCAGCGCCTTGTCGATCAGGAAGCCCGGCGGGATCAGCCCCTTGTAGCGGGCCATGATCACCCGGCCGAGCTCGTTGTCGAGCTGCCTGGGATAGGACGCGAGCCGCTCGAGATAGGCCTCGGCGTCGGCGGCGGCGTGGATCTGGTGATCGCTGTCGAGGAAGCGCGGCACGTCGAGATAGGCGCCGACGTTCTGGATGACGACGTAGGGCGTGTTGCGCCAGCCCCCGACCGGAACGTCGCCATAGGGAAGCTGGAAGCCTTCCAGCGCGGTCGCATAGGAGCTTCGCACGACCTCGACGCTCGTGCGTGTCGAGTGCGTTAGTCCCGACGTGTCGATCGCGTTGGCGCGCATCAGGTCGGCGCGCAGGGTCTGCGCGAGCCGCTGCTGGCCAATGCCCGAGCGGTCGCTGAGCCTCGAGCGCAGCGCCGCCCGACCGCCCTTGTCGATGCCGAGCGAGGTGGCGCTTTCGGGCGATTGCCACAGGAGGTTCTCGGCGATCGAGTCGAGCAGCGCGCTCGCTTCGGCCTCGTTCGCGGCGGCGCCCTGGGCCAGCGCCGGGGCCGCTCCCCAGACGAGTGGCGCAGCGGCGCCTGCAGCGAGGCCCGCCAGAGCCTCGCGACGGCTGAATTGCGGTTCGAACACGGGGGGCTCCTACTTACGCCGGCGGAAGGGTGCGCTCGGCTTCGACGGTCAGGCAATTGCCGTCA
>DASTZO010000259.1:0-7783 GCA_035764265.1 Sphingomicrobium sp. | reverse complement strand
GGCGACGCCGGCAAGGCCGTCGCGGCGATGATCAAAAGTGCCGTCCGGCTGTCCATCGGCGAACGATAGCGCGCCGGCGGCCCAGGGCGCCAGCGAGCTAAATCGCTCCAATCTGGAAATTATTTGCTCCATTAACTTGTTTATTAATCTAGGTTATGCAATCAAGGGCCTGCTCGGTTCCTCGATTCGCCGCCAGGGGGGCTGCGCAATGGACCGACCGTTCCCAATCCTCTCCGGGCCAGCCGCGTCGCAATAGCGGCGCCGGGCCGATGGACGCAGCCGAACTCTTCACTCGGATCGCCGCCGAGCTGGCGCTGTTCGCGGGCATCGGCTTCCTGATCTTCGCGGCCAACGACCTTGCCGTCGACATCATCTATTTCTGCCGGCGGGCGTGGCGGGCGGCGCGGATCTACAGCCGTTTCCCGCGGGCGTTCGCGAGCGAGCTCGAGCCGCCCGCACGGCCCGGCCTGATGGCCATATTGGTGCCCGCCTGGGACGAGGCGGCGGTCATCTCGTCGATGCTGCGCGCGACCCTCAGGCGCATCGAGCATCCCCATTACCGGATCTTCGTCGGCTATTACCGCAACGATCCCGCGACCGCCGCGGCGATCGCCAGCGTCGCCGACCCGCGGATCGAGCCGGTGCGGGTCGAGGCCGACGGCCCGACCACCAAGGCGGATTGCCTCAACCATCTCTACGACGCCCTGCTCGCCTACGAGCTGGCGAGCGGCGAGTCGGCGAGGGCGGTCGTGCTCCACGACGCCGAGGACGTCGTCCACCCGCTCGAGCTGTCGCTGTTCGACAAGCTGATCGGCCGCGCCGGGGTGATCCAGCTGCCGGTCCTGCCGCTGGTCGACCCGGCGTCGAACTGGATCAGCGGCCATTATTGCGACGAGTTCGCCGAAGCCCACGCCAAGGAGATGGTGGTCCGCGAAGCCGTCGGCGCGGCGATCCCGCTGGCCGGGGTCGGCTGCGCGATCGCCCGCGAGCCGCTCGCCCGGCTCGCCGCGATGCATGAGGGCCGGCCGTTCGTCGGCGGCAGCATGACCGAGGATTACGAGCTCGGCCTGAGGATCGGCGCGCTCGGGCTGAAGACCATGTTCGTTCGAATCCCGGCGCGGCCGGGCGACCGGTCGATGGTCGCCAGCCGTGGCCATTTCCCGTCGAGCCTGCACGTCGCGGTTCGCCAGAAGGCCCGCTGGCTGGGCGGGATCGCGCTCGCCGGCTGGGACCGCCTCGGCTGGCGGGGCGGGCTCGGCGAGCGCTGGATGCGGATGCGCGACCGCCGCGGGCCGCTCGCCGCGGTGCTCCTGCTGTCGGCGTACGGTGCCGCCTTGCTGTGGTCGCAGATCTGGCTCGCCGAGGCGCTCGGGGCGCCGGTCCAGGCGCGGCTCGACCCGACGCTCGTCATCCTGCTGCAGATCAACGCCTGGCTGCTCGCCTGGCGGATTTTCATGCGCGCCTGCTTCACGACGTCGGCCTACGGCCTCGGCCAGGGCCTGATGTCGGTGCCGCGGATGGTGGTCGGCAACGTCATCGCCGTGCTCGCCGCCGGGCGGGCGATCTCGATCCATCTCGGCGGCGGCGCCAAGCGCTGGGACAAGACCACCCACATCTTCCCGCTCGGGCTCGCGCAATGAGCGCGTCGCTCCGCTTCCTCGCGCTCGCCGTCGTCGGCTGGGCGGGAATGCGCGCGGCGACCCTCGGCGCCCTGCCCGGGGCGGAAGCCTTCACCCTCGGCCGCGGCGAGGCGCCGCCGCGAGCGCTCGCCGCGGCCGACGTCCCGGCGATCGTCCCGACCGAATTCCCGGCGATCGCGCCGGCCGGAGCCGAGCTGATGCAGCCGGCCGTCGGCGGGTTTGCGCCGGGCATGCAGCCCCAGCTGATCTACGCCGCCGCCCCGGTCGCGGTCGCACCTTATTATTACCCGGCGAGCATCCCCGGGGGAGCGTCCTATTCACCCGCGTCGCTCCCTGCTCCCCGGCGCGGCCGGCTCACCCAAATCACCCCCGAGCCGGCCGCAGTCTTCTACGCCCCGATCCCGCAGCTCGACGACTGGCCGCTGTCGCGCATGGCCTCGGCGGCGATGCCGGCGCGGCGCTCGTCGACCATCGCGGGCGGCCAGAGCCTGCCGCAGCCGGCATTGAAGGCGCGGCTCGACCGGCTGCAGCTTTCCGCCTGAGGCGCTGCTTCGCGGCCAGCCCGGCCCGGCCTCGCTGGCGACCGGCGGGACGCTCGGCGGGAGCCAGGCGGGCGCGCGCCTCACCTACAACATCTCGCCACTGCTCGCGGCATCGCTGCGCACCTCCTCGCCGGTCGGCGGCGCCCGCGGCGGCGAAGTCGCGGCCGGGGTCAGGGTGACCCCGTTCCGATCGATCCCGGTGTCGCTGACCGCCGAGCGGCGGCAGGCGATCGGCAGCATGGGCGGCGGCCGGTCGGCCTTCGCCGTGTTCCTCGAGGGCGGGGTCTACCAGCGGCCGATCGCGTGGGGCTTCGATCTCGACGCCTATGCCCAGGGCGGGGTGGTCGGGATCCGCAGCCGCGACCTGTTCGCCGACGGCGGCTTCACTTTGACCCGGCCGCTGTACGGGCGCTTCTCGGCCGGGCTGGGCATGTGGGGCGGGGTGCAGCCGGGCCTGTACCGCATCGACGCCGGGCCGCGGCTGTCGATGAAGGTCCGCAACAATATGCGCGTCCACCTCGACTGGCGTCAGCGCCTGGCCGGCAACGCCGAGCCCGGATCGGGCCCGGCGGTCACGCTCGCGGCCGACTTCTAGGGCCGCCGCCCACTTCCAGGGACGCAGCTTGGCCTCGCCCGCGCTTTGCGGCTAGGGATTCCAGGCTCGATGGACATCTACCTCCCGATCGCCGGCCAGTCGGTCAACGCGCTGTTCATCATCGCGCTCGGCTTCCTGGTCGGAGTGCTGTCGGGCATGTTCGGGGTCGGCGGCGGCTTCCTGACCACCCCGCTGCTGATGTTCTACGGCATTTCGCCGCCGATCGCGGTGGCGTCGGCCGCGAGCCAGATCAGCGGCGCCAGCGTCTCGGGGGTGATGGTCCACCTGCGCCGCGGCGGGGTCGACTTCAAGATGGGCGCGGTGATGATCGTCGGCGGGCTGTTCGGCTCGCTGGCCGGCGCCGGCCTGTTCCGGATGCTCCAGGCGAGCGGCCAGATCGACCTGGTGATCGGCTCGCTCTACGTGCTCCTGCTGACCGGCATCGGGGGGCTGATGCTCAAGGACGCGCTGGTCGCGCTGGGCTATGTGGCCGAGGTCCGGACCGACGAGCGGCCGCGCCACAACCGCTGGGTCGCCTCGCTGCCCCTGCGCTGGCGATTCTACACCTCGGGTCTCTACATGTCGCCGCTGGCGCCTTTCGCGCTCGGCTTCGTGGCCGGGGTGCTGACCATGCTGCTCGGGATCGGCGGCGGCTTCATCATGGTCCCGGCGATGATCTACCTGCTCGGCATGTCGGCCCGGGTGGTGATCGGCACCAGCCTGGTGATGATCCTCGCGGTGAGCGCCGCGGCGACCTTCATCCATGCGCTGACCACCCAGTCGGTCGACATCGTGCTCGCGGTGCTGCTGCTGCTGGGCGGGGTCATCGGCGCCCAATATGGGGCGCTTCTGACCACCCGCCTGAAGCCGGACCTGCTGCGCCTCGCGCTGGCCGCGATCATCCTGCTCGTCGCGCTTCGAATGGCGCTCGGGCTCGCCTGGCGGCCCGACGAAATCTACTCGATCGAATATCTGTGACGACGCGCTCGGCCTCGCTCGCGCTCGCCGCGGCATCCATCGCTTTGGTCGCCGCGGCCAAGCCGGTGCTGGTCCCCGACATCTCGTCGCGCAGCGTCGAGATCCGCTACAGCTTCACGGGCGCGCAATTGCTCCTGTTCGGGGCGATCCTCTACCCGCGCGGCCGGGCGCCCGAGCGCCCAGCCGACATCGTCGTCGTGCTTCGCGGCCCGGTCCAGCCGATCGTGCTGCGCGAGAAGCAGAAGCTCGCCGGGATCTGGATGAACGCCGATTCCAACCGCTTCCGCTCGGCGCCGTCCTTCTACGCGGTCGCCTCGTCACGGCCGATCGCGCAGCTGGTCGACGAGCGCACCGCCGCGATCTACGAGCTCGGGCTGCAGAACCTGCAGCTGTCGCCCGGCGGCGGGGCGCTGCCCGAGAAAGAGCGCCGCTTCGAGGCCGGGCTGCTCGACCTCCGGCGCCGCCAGGGGCTCTACGCCGAATATCCCGGCGGCGTCGAAATCAGCGAGGGCGTGCTCTACCGGGCGACCATCTCGATCCCCAGCCAGGTCCCGGTCGGCACCTATACCGCCGAGACCTTCCTGATCGACCGCGGCCGGGTGCTCGCCGCCGCGACGCGCGAGATCGAGATCGACAAGACGGGCTTCGAGCGCTTCGTCGCGCTGGCCGCGCGCCGCCATGCCTTCATCTACGGCCTGGTGTCGGTAATCCTGTCGCTCGGCCTCGGCTATGCGGCCGGGCTGCTGTTCCGGCGGCGCTTCTAAGCCAAATTTTAACCGCTCGCCTTTACTTCCCTTGCCGACGTTAAATCGGGTTGGGGCAGCAGACGAATGACCGATCAGCCGAATCTCAAGCAATTTCTCGACGAGATGGGCAGCTTCTCCGACGAGGCCGGAGCCGCCGCGGCTTCGGCTTCGGCGCTGCCGCCGATCGGCCATGTCGTCGAGATCGCCGGCTCGGGCTCGCAAATCCGCCTCGACGCGGCGGCGCTGGCCGCTCTCGAGCCCCATCCCGACCCGTCGGTGTCGATGTCCGGCCAGGTCGGCAGCCAGGTCAAGATGATCGTCGGCTCGAGCTGGCTGATCGCCAACGTCCGCACGATGCGCGCCGACGAGGCGACCGACATCGTCGCCCACGTCGATTTCCTCGGCGAAGGCGACCGCGATTCGGCCGGCAAGCTCGGCAACTTCCGCCGCGGCGTGACCAAGTTCCCGATCCCCGGCTGCCAGGTCCATGCCGTCACCTCCGACGACCTTCGCGCCGTGTTCGCGGCCGACGACCGCGCCCATATCGAGATCGGCACCGTCTACCCGACCGACGACATCCGCGGCGCGCTCTACATCGACGCGATGCTCTCGAAGCATTTCGCGGTGCTCGGCAGCACCGGCACCGGCAAATCGACCTCGGTCGCTCTGATCCTGCACCGGATTTCGCAGCTGTCGCCCGAGGGCCATATCGTCATGATCGACCCGCACGGCGAATATTCGGCCGCGTTCAAGGGCTGCGGCGAGCTGTTCAACGTCGACAACCTCCAGCTGCCCTACTGGCTGATGAACTTCGAGGAGCATTGCGAAGTGCTCCTGACCACCCAGGGCGCCGAGCGCGAGCGCGACAGCGACATCCTCGCCAAGCTGCTGCTCGCCGCGCGCACCAAGGGCAAGAATCTCGAGACTCTGGGCAAGGTGACGGTGGATTCGCCGATCCCCTACCTGCTGACCGATTTGAACACGATCCTGGTTAACGAGATGGGCAAGCTCGACCGCGCCGGCGACACGCTGCCGTTCCAGCGGCTGAAGAACAAGCTCGACGAGATCCGCGCCGACCCGCGCTACTCGTTCATGTTCTCGGGCATGCTGGTGTCGGACACGATGGGGGCGCTGATCGCCAAATTGTTCCGGCTGCCGAGCCACGGCCGGCCGATCTCGATCGTCGACGTCTCCGGTGTCCCGTCCGAGATCACCTCGGTGGTGGTGTCGGTGCTGGCCCGGATGGTGTTCGACTATGCGATCTGGTCGCGGACCGAGGCGCAGCGGCCGCTGCTATTGGTCTGCGAGGAGGCCCACCGCTACGTGCCCAAGGACGAGCACAGCTCGGGCCAAGCGGTGCGCCGGATCCTCGAGCGGATCGCCAAGGAAGGCCGCAAGTACGGCGTCAGCCTGGGCCTGATCACCCAGCGCCCGTCCGACCTGGCCGAAGGCGTGCTGTCGCAGTGCGGAACGATCATCGCCATGCGCCTCAACAACGACCGCGACCAGGCGTGCGTGCGCGCCGCCATGCCCGAGGGCGCGCGCGGCTTCCTCGACGCGATCCCGGCCTTGCGCAACCGCGAGTGCATCGTCTGCGGCGAAGGCGTCGCGATTCCCTTGCGGGTCCGGTTCGACGACCTCGAGCCCGAGAAGCGCCCGGCCTCGTCCGACCCGAGCTTCGCTTCGCTGTGGTGCCAGACCGGCGACGAGGACGGCATCATCGCCCGCACCATCAAGCGCTGGCGCGGGCACGGCCGATAAGGTCCTCCCCGGGACGGGGAGGTGGCAGGCCCGCGCAGCGGGACTGACGGAGGGGGCCCCTCCACCACGTCGCTGCGCTCGTGGTCCCCCTCCCCGTTCCGGGGAGGAATTCAAGCCGCCTCAGCGGCGCAAGCCGACAAGACCAACATCACGCGATTCACTCGCGTGACGGGGCATCGGCGTCAGTTGGCTTTGCGTGTAACGGATGTTTCGTAGCACAGGCTAACGCGATGTCAGGCGGCTCTGAAATTCGGCTTTGGTCGAACGCGGCCGCTCACTCAATCAACCCCGCTTCACCCCCACGCTCAGCAGCGCCTTCAGCCGCGCCTTGAACGCGGCGACCTCGGCGTGGTCGACCGCCGGCGCGCCGGTGAACCGCACGCTGAGCGGATTGAGCGGCACCCCGCCGCGATAGACCTCGTAATGGAGGTGCGGGCCGGTCGACAGGCCCGACGAGCCGACATAGCCGATCAGCTGGCCGCGGCGCACGTAGCTGCCGGGCTCGGCGACGATCTGGCTCATGTGCGAGTAGCTGGTGCCGATTCCGCCGGCGTGGGCGATCCGCACCTGGCGGCCGTAGCCCCCGGCCCACCCCGCGGACGCGACCTGGCCGTCGGCGGCGGCGACGATCGGGCTGCCCCAGCCGGCGCCGAAGTCGATCCCGCGGTGGAATCGCGTGAAACGCAGGATCGGGTGGACCCGGTGACCGAAGCCCGAGGTGATCCGGCCGGCGACCGGCCACAGCATCCCGGCCGCGGCCGGGCGGCCGATGTCGGCGGCGTCGACCCACGAGGCGCGGCCGCGCGGGCCCCATCTGACCAGCTGCAGATCGGGCGCGGCCGAGCGGTCGATGCCGGCATAAAGCAGCGGCCCCAATTGCCGCTCGCCGGTCGCCGCGCGGCGGCTGGCGATCACCAGGTCGAAGCGGTCGCCGGCGGCGATCTCGCTGCCGACGTCGATCTGCGTCGCCAGCGCCTGCAAATATTCGGCGGCCGACCGCGGCGACACGCCGGCCGAGCGCAGCGACCAGTAGAGGCCGTCGCCGGCGCGGCCGCGGACCCGCAGCGGGCTCGTGTCGACCGGGATCGGGTGCCGGATCAGCTGCAGCGCGCCGGCGTCGCCGCGGGCGACCTCGAGCCGCAGCGCGAGACCGGCGCGCAGCGCGATGCGCTCGACCCGGCGGCGGGCCCCGTTCCTCGCTCCAAGGACGACGGAAACGCCGGTCCCGGGCGCGATCGAGGGCGCGGCGGCGGCGACCATCGCGGCGGCCTGCGCCGCGTCGTGGTGGGTGGCGCCGGCGCGGGTCAGCAGAGCGCTCAGCGAATCCCCGGCCCCCAGCGTCATCGCCAGCTCGACCGTCGGCCGGTCGGGCGCGAACTCGATCGGCTCGACCGCCTGAGTCGCGACCATCCTGAGGCCGGTGCGGGCGCCGGCCGACAGCGGCGCGATGGCGAGCGCGTTCCATTGATGCTCTTCGGGCGCCGAAGCAGCGGATGCGGGAGCGAGCGCGGCCAGCGCGGC
>DASTZO010000258.1:0-4176 GCA_035764265.1 Sphingomicrobium sp. | reverse complement strand
CGCGGCGAGCGCGGTCGGCGCGGCCGTAAACAGCACGTCGCATCCGTTCGGGTCACCGCGCTCGACGTCGATCGCGCCGTCATGCAGCCGGGCGACATAGCCGGTCTCGCCGAAGCGGAAGCCGATCCGGGCGTCGAGGCCGCGCGCCTTGTCGCGGTCGATCATCGTCCGGAACGACAGCAGGATCGACACGCCGCTGATCGGCAGGGTCGGGTCGTGGCGCGGGCTGCGCGCCGCCCAGCGGCCGAGCGCCTGGACGATCGGCTCCGCCTCCAGCCCCCAGTCGGTCGCCTCGTAGACCTGGACCGAGGCCGGCGGCGGCAGCCGAAGCTTGCGCACCAATCCGCGCTGCTCGAGCTCGACCAGCCGCTGGGCGAGCACGTTGGCGCTGATCCCCGGAAGATCGGCCCTGAGCTCGGAAAAGCGGCGCGGCCCGAGCATCAGCTCGCGCAGCACCAGCAGCGCCCAGCGCTCGCCGATCAGCTCGAGCGCATGCGCAGTGCCGCAGGCGTCGTCATAGCCGCGTTTTGGCTCGCTTGGCCGCACCTCCGTCGTGTAGTTGGTTAACTTATCTAACGTCATGGTTGCAATTTAGGATCAAGAGTTCCAATAAGCAAGCGAATCGAGTCGCGGCGGACGATCGCCGCCGGCCGCCGAGGAGAGCAGGATGCCCGTCAATCCCGACGCTTCGATCGAAATCACCGCGTTCCGCTGGGTTCCCGAATTCGCCCAGGGGGTCGTGCGCGACCTGCGCGCCCGCTGGGCGCTGGAGGAGGCGGGGCTCGACTATCGAGTCCGCCTGCTCGACCAGCAGCGGCCGCCCGAATATCTGCTCGAGCAGCCGTTCGACCAGGTGCCGGTGTTTCGCGACGGCGAGGTCCACATCTTCGAGAGCGGCGCGATCGTCCAATATATCGGCGAGAAGGACGAGCGGCTGCTGCCGCGCGATCCGCAGGGCCGCTACCGCGCCATCCAGTGGACCTATGCGGCGTTGAACAGCGTCGAGCCGGCGCTGATCAACCTGCTGCTGATCGATATCTTCTTCACCGGCGAGGAATGGGCCAAGCTCCGGCGGCCCGGAGCGACGGACTTCGCCCGGCTCAAGCTCAAGCGCATCTCCGACTGGCTCGGCGACAAGGAGTGGCTCGAGGGCCGCTTCACGATCGGCGACCTGCTGATGGTCACCGTCCTGCGCTTCATCCGCCACACCAGGCTGGTCGCCGAGTTCCCGAACCTCGCCGCTTATGTCGCGCGCGGCGAAGCGCGCCCGGCGTTCCAGCGCGCGCTGGCCGACCAGCTCGAAGTCTTCAAGCAACACGAACCGGAAGGAGCAGCAGCATGACCTATTTCGAAGGATTCGTGGCCCCGGTCCCCGAGGCCAACAGGGACGCCTATCGCAAGCATGCCGCCGACGCCGCGCCGGTCATGCGCGAGTTCGGCGTCAAACGCCATGTCGAGGCCTGGGACAGCGACGTCCCCGCCGGCAAGGTCACCGACTTCCGGATGGCGGTGAACGCCAAGCCGGACGAAAAGATCGTCTTCGCCTGGTTCGAATATCCGAACCGGCAGGCGCGCGACTCCGCGAACCAGAAAATGATGAGCGACCCGCGGATGAAGGAGATGGGCGCCAACATGCCGTTCGACGGCAAGCGCATGATCTACGGCGGCTTCGACGCGATCGTCGAGGAAGGCAGCGCCACGGGCGGCTACACCGACGGTTTCGTGGTGCCGGTGCCCGAAGCCAGGCAAGAGGATTATCGCGCCCTCGCCGCCAAGATGGCGAAAGTCTTTCGCCAGCATGGCGCGACGCGCGTCGTCGAGGCGATCTCGGACGACGTCCCGAAGGGCGAGGTGACCGATTTCTACCGCGCCGTGAAGGCCGAGGAAGGCGAGAAGGTGGTCTTCTCGTTCATCGAGTGGCCCGACAAGGACACGCGCGACCAGGCCTGGCAGAAGATCATGGCCGACGAGAGCCTGAAGCCCGAAGGCGAGATGCCGTTCGCCGGGCAGCGGATGTTCTGGGGCGGCTTCGAGCCGATCTTCGACACCGCCAAGGCCGAGCTGGCGCACGCCTGAGCCCGAACGAGCCGGCAAGCCTGGGGAGACGCGACATGTCCGACAAACTGGTCACCTGCCTGTGGTTCGACAAAGGCGAGGCGCGCAAGGCCGCCGAGTTCTACGCGTCGGTGTTTCCCGACAGCCGCGTCGGCGACGCGATGAACGCGCCGAGCGACTATCCGGACGGCCAACAGGGCGACGAACTCACGGTCGAGTTCACCGTCCTTGGCCGCCCCTTCGTCGGCCTCAACGGCGGCCCCAACTTCCAGGCCAACGAGGCCGTCAGCTTCATGGTGCTGACCGAGGACCAGGAAGAAACCGACCGCTATTGGGACGCCATCGTCAACAACGGCGGGCAGGAAAGCGCGTGCGGCTGGTGCAAGGACCAGTGGGGCTTTTCCTGGCAGATCACGCCGCGCGTGCTGCTCGAGGCCAACAGCAGCCCCGACCGGGCGGCGGCCAGGCGGGCGTTCGAGGCGATGATGACGATGAAGAAGATCGACATCGCCAAGATCGAGGCGGCCGTCGCCGGGGAAACGATCCATGCGTAAGCTCACCGGCGCCGTCTTCCAGTCGCTCGACGGGGTGATGCAGGCGCCGGGCGGGCCGGACGAGGATCCGAGCAGCGATTTCCGCTTCGGCGGCTGGGCGTTCCACTTCTGGGACGGCAGCCTGGAGGAGCCCTTCGGCAAGATCATCGAGGCCGAGTACGACCTGCTGCTGGGCAAGCGGACCTACGACATCTTCGCCGCGTACTGGCCGTACAACCAGGACATCCCGATCGGCGCCCGGTTCCAGCGCATCAACAAATATGTGCTGACCCATTCGGACGAACCGCTGGGCTGGGAGCATAGCCACAGGCTTTGCGGCGACACGGCCGAGACGGTCGCCGAGCTCAAGCGGAGCGAGGGCCGCGACCTGCTCATCCAGGGCAGCAGCACGCTGTATGTGCCGCTGCTCGCCGCCGGGCTGATCGACCGGCTGGTCATCATGATCTTCCCGCTGGTGCTCGGCGAGGGCAAGCGGATTTTCGACGGGTCGCAAGCGCCCGGAGCGCTGCAGCTGGTCGACCACTCGGTCTCGGACAAGGGCGTCGTGTTCCTGACCTACGAGCCGGGGGGCGACGTGCCGACCGGCTCGTTCGCCTCGAAGGAACCGAGCGAGGCCGAGCTCGAGCGCCGCGCGAAGCTCCGGCAGGAAGAGCACGCTTGAGCCTGCAGCTTTTCGCGCACCCGTTCTCGTCCTACTGCCAGAAGGTGCTGATCGCTCTGTGGGCCGACGGCACCGGCTTCGAGTACCGGATCCTCGACGAGCAGCATCCGGAGAACATGGAGGAACTGAAGCGGCGCTGGCCATTCGGGCTGTTCCCGCTGCTGGTCGACGACGGCGAGACGGTCGTCGAGACCAGCCCGATCATCGAGCATCTGCAGGCCCGGCACCCCGGCCCCAACCGCTGGATCCCCGACGGCGAGCCCGGCCGGCGAGTGCGGTTCCTCGACCGCTTTTTCGACCTCTATGTGATGACCAACATGACCCGGCCGGTGTTCGACGCGCTCCGCCCCGAGGACCAGCGCGATCCCTATGGGGTCGCGCAGGCGATGGCGCAGCTGCGCACCGCCTACGACTGGCTCGAGGCCAATCTCGGCGACGGCCCGTGGGCGGCCGGCGAGGCGCTCACGCTCGCCGACTGCGCCGCCGCGCCGTCGCTGTTCTACGCCGACTGGGTCGAGGAGATCGGGCCGGCGCGCCCGAAGCTCGCCGCCTACCGCGCCCGGCTGCTCGCCCACCCGACCGTCGCCCGGGCGGTCGACGAGGCCCGGCCCTACCGCTCGTTCTTCCCGCTCGGAGCGCCCGACCGCGATTAGGCGAAGGCTCGGGCTTTCTTGAGCAGCTGGTAGGCGTCGATCACCTCGCCGAGCCTTGTCTCGTGGCTGCGGTCGCCGCCGTTCTTGTCCGGGTGGTAGCGCCGGACCAGCTTCGAGTAGCGGCTGCGCAAGCCGTGGCGGTCGCAGTCCTCGCCGAGCCCGAGCACCGACAAGGCGCGCCGCTCGGGCTTCGAGAAGCGCGGCGCGGACTGGTCGCGGGCATGGCGGAAGCGGGCCGCGATCGCGTCGAGCG
>DASTZO010000257.1:0-2671 GCA_035764265.1 Sphingomicrobium sp. | reverse complement strand
ATCGCCGCGGCGATCGAGCGCAGCAGCGTGTCGCCGACCTCATAGCCGTGGCGGTCGCTGACCGCCTTGAAGCGGTTGATCTGGATCGACAGCATTGCCAGGTCCCGGCCGCCCTGCGACGCTTGCCGGCACAGCGCCTGGACCCGGTCGGCGAATCCCTTGCGGTTGAGCAGGCCGGTGTGTGCGTCGGTCGAGGCGAGGATCGCGGCGCGCCGCTCGCCGTCGGCGCGGCGCTCGGCTTCATGCTGGAAATCGACATATTGCCGCCAGCCGAACAGGATCAGTGCGACATTCAGGGTCAGCGCGATGCTTGCCGTCCGCGCTTCGCGGCCGAGCTCGGCGCCGGCGAGGCTGATCTGCCGGAAGAAGGTGCTGCCGTTCCAGATCAGCAGGACGACCGCGGTAATCAGGATGGCGAGCATGACCGCGTCGCGGCGCGCGCTCAGCAAGCGCGCGGGCCTGGCTCCCTCGGCACCGGGCTGGTCTGCTCCACTCGACACATCTGCCGGTTAAACGATCAGGCTTAACAATTTGCCTCCAAAACGGAGGCTTGGTGCGGACGGCGGGACTCGAACCCGCACGCCCAGTTCCGGGCAGAAGATTTTAAGTCTCCAGCGTCTGCCATTCCGCCACGTCCGCATTGCCGCGCCGATCATGCGCTTCCGGCGGCGAACTGCAACTCGCCGCTTCGGGGATCGGGGTATCGGGGCCGGGAGCCGCCGGCGGCCGCTTATTCGGCGGTCACTTCCTGCAGGTTGAGCCGCTCGCGCATTTCCTTGCCCGGCTTGAAGTAGGGCACGCGCTTGGCGTCGACGTCGACCGCCTCGCCGGTCCGCGGGTTGCGGCCGACGCGGGCGTCGCGCTGGCGGGTCGAAAAGGCCCCGAAGCCGCGTAACTCGACGCGGCCGCCGCCGGCGAGCTGCTCGGTGATCGAATCGAAGATCGCGCCGACGACGCCCTCGACCTCGCGCTGGGTCAGGCCCGGAAAGTCGGTGCACAGCTTCTGCACCAGTTCGGAACGGATCATGGTGTCCCCGCTTGAGCTTTGGCCTCGCGCCCCCTCGCGGCGGCCGGTTGAATCACAGGCTGTCAGGAAAGCCGCTTGGGCGCAACCGGATTCCGGTCCGGACGCGCCCGAAACGGCGCTTTCCCGCCGCGCCTACTCCTTTTTCGCCTGCTTCAAGGCCTCGCCGAGGATGTCGCCGAGCGACGCGCCCGAATCCGACGACCCGTACTGGGCGACCGCCTGCTTCTCCTCGGCGATCTGAAGCGCCTTGACCGAGAAATTGGGCTTCTTGGAGCGGTCGAAGCCGATCACCATCGCGTCCAGCTTCTGGCCGACCTGGAAGCGCTCGGGGCGCTGCTCGTCGCGGTCGCGGCCAAGGTCGGTGCGCTTGATGAAGCCGGTGACTCCGCCGTCGCCGACCTGGACCTCGAGCCCGCCGTCGCGCACGTCGAGGACCGAGACCGTGACCGTCTCGCCCTTGGTGACTCCGCCCGCGCCGGCCTTGCCCGCGCCCGGAGCCGCGACCCCGCCGCGCTCGAGCTGCTTGATGCCCAGGCTGATGCGCTCCTTCTCGACGTCGACGTCGAGCACCTGCGCCTTGACCGTCTCGCCCTTGTGGTGGAGCTGCAGCGCTTCCTCGCCCGAGACGCCCCAGGCGATGTCCGACATGTGGACCATGCCGTCGACGTCGCCGTCGAGGCCGACGAACAGCCCGAACTCGGTCGCGTTCTTGACCTCGCCCTCGACGGTCGAGCCGACCGGGTGCTTGGCGGCGAAGTCGGCCCACGGGTTCGACTGCGCCTGCTTGAGCCCAAGGCTGATCCGGCGCTTCTCCTCGTCGACCTCGAGCACCTTGACGTCGACTTCCTGCGAAGTGCTGACGATCTTGCCCGGGTGGACGTTCTTCTTGGTCCAGCTCATCTCGGAGACGTGGACCAGCCCCTCGATCCCGGGCTCCAGCTCGACGAAGGCGCCATATTCGGTGATGTTGGTCACCCGGCCGCGGAACGTCCCGTCGACCGGATATTTGGCCGCGGCGCCGTCCCACGGGTCGCTCTCGAGCTGCTTCATGCCCAGGCTGATGCGCTGCGTCTCGCGGTTGATGCGGACGATCTGCACCTTGACCGTGTCGCCGATGTTGATGACCTCGCTCGGGTGGCCGACGCGCTTGTAGCTGATGTCGGTGACGTGCAGCAGGCCGTCGATCCCGCCGAGATCGACGAACGCGCCATAGTCGGTGATGTTCTTGACGACGCCTTCGATCACCTGGCCCTCGGCGAGGCTCTGGATGAGGCCCGAGCGCTGCTCGGCCCGCGTCTCTTCCAGGATCGCCCGGCGCGACACGACGATGTTGCCGCGGCGGCGATCCATCTTCAGGATTTGGAACGGCTGCGGCAGGTCCATCAGCGGCTGGACGTCGCGAACTGGACGGATGTCCACCTGGCTGCCCGGAAGAAAGGCCACGGCGCCGCCCAGGTCGACGGTGAAGCCGCCCTTGACGCGGCCGAAGATGACGCCTTCGACGCGGGCATTTTCGGTGAACTCGGCTTCGAGCTTGTCCCAGGCGGCTTCGCGGCGGGCGCGGTCGCGGCTGAGCATCGCTTCGCCATGCACATTCTCGACCCGGTCGACATAGACCTCGACTTCGTCGCCAACCTTCAGATC
>DASTZO010000256.1:0-2477 GCA_035764265.1 Sphingomicrobium sp. | reverse complement strand
AGGGGCGTCGCTGTCGAGCGCCGTGGGTCGGGCGCGCGAGTTCGTCCGGGTCGCGCTGCGCGCCGCGCCCGGGCTCGGCGGCGGCGCCGGGCCGATCGGCCAGGGCGATGTCCGGCTCGACGTCGGCGCCGGGCCGCGGCTCAACCAGGTGACGGTGACCGGCACGGATTACGACAGGTCGGTCGCCTTCTACCGGAGCCTCGGCCTCAAGCAGATCGTCGCCAATCCCCCCGACTACGCCCGGTTCGAGACCGCCGGCGGGGCGACCCTGTCGGTCCAGATCGACCCCGAGGAGACGGTCTCGGCGACGACCGCCATCTACCTCGAGTGCGACGACCTCGACGAGCGGGTCGAGCGGATTGCCCGCACCGGCGTTCCCTTCGAGCATGGGCCGCGGAACCAGCCGTGGATGTGGCGCGAGGCGCGGCTGCGCGACCCCGACGGCAACATCATCTTCCTCTACCACGCGGGCGAGGCGCGCCGCTTCCCGCCGTGGCGGATCGATTGACCGCGATCAGGGCAAATCGTTCAGGGTTATGATGTCCTGAACGATCCGGTCCGCGGGCGAGTCCTGGTTTCCCGTCGCGGCTCGCGCCATCGTGCTCAAGCCCGCGCCGAGCACGGAAACGGCCACCACCAGCGCCGCGACCATCAGCGGCATCGCCCAGGCGCCGGCGTCGCGCGCGATCGCCCACCACGGCAGAAGCCAGAGCAGCATCAGCCCGACGGCGGCGACGATCGCTCCGGTCTTGAACAGGGCAGGGCGCTTGAATCGGTGGGCGGAGCGGAACCCGATAGCTGCGACCGCCAAGGCGAGCGCGCTCAGGACCGCCGGGATCAAATAGGGCACCGTCTTCCTCCCCGGATTGCCGCGCTCCGCAAAGTCTGCAGGGCGGCCGGAATCTAGTCCACAGATTTTTGATCGGCCATCTGGCGGCTCACCGCGGCCGGCAATAAGCTGGCGATCCATGGGCCGCCCCTGCTTCAAGATCGAGCTCGATTACCCGGAGCCTCTGGCCGGGGTCGACGAGGCGGGGTGCGCGCCGCTCGCCGGGCCGGTCGTCGCCGCGGCCGTGATCCTGAATCGCAATTGCTTCCCGCGCGGGATCGACGATTCTAAGAATCTGCCGATCGAGAAGCGCGAGGCGATCCATGCGCGGCTGGTCAAATGCGCGGTGATCGGGGTCGGGGTGGCGAGCGTGGAGGAGATCGACACCCTCAACATCTACTGGGCGCGGATGCTGGCGATGACCCGGGCGGTCGAGGCGCTCGGGGTCGACCCCGCCTGGGTGCTGGTCGACGGCAACGCCTGCCCGCGCTGGCAGCGGCCGTCGAAGGCGATCGTCGCCGGCGACGCGCGATGCCGGTCGATCGCCGCCGCGTCGATCGTCGCCAAGGTCACCCGCGACCGGATGATGGCCGAGCGGGCGCGCGACTATCCGGGCTACGGCTGGGAAACGAATCGCGGCTACGGGACGCCCGAACATTACCGCGGCCTCGAGACGCTGGGAGTGACCCCGCTGCACCGCCGAAGCTTCGCCCCGGTGCGCGAGATCATCGCCCGGCACGCCCAGCCGAAGCTGCCGCTGAGCGAAAGCATCCCGGCGAGTCCTTTGAGTCACACCACCATCGCTTGAGTCTTTCGGGCGGGCCGGCCCTCAACATCTTGTGTTTGCCGCTTTGCCCGCTTCGTCCGTTAATACTCGTTAACAGCCGCGTTAACCCTTGTTCGCTTGACCGCGAGTCCCGGCTGACTCACCCTTGCCGGCTGACAGGGGGATTGCATGAATCTCATCGCACCCATTGCGGAGGGCCGGGGGCGCTTGCGCCCGCGTTCAAGTCGCCCGGACGAGACGCTTCCGCTCGACCGGATCATCGAGGACGACTGTATCGCCGCGATGGCGCGGCTCCCCGACAAGTCGATCGACATGATCTTCGCCGACCCGCCGTACAATTTGCAGCTCGGCGGCGACCTGTTCCGGCCGGAGGGGAGCCGGGTCGACGCGGTCGACGACGAATGGGACAAGTTCGACAATATCGCCCACTACGACCACTTCACCCGCCGATGGCTGGGCGAGGCCCGGCGGATCCTGAAGGACGACGGCTCGATCTGGGTGATCGGCAGCTACCACAACATCTTCCGGGTCGGAGCGCTGCTCCAGGACGCCGGCTACTGGATCCTGAACGACATCGTCTGGCGCAAGTCGAACCCGATGCCCAACTTCCGCGGCACGCGCTTCACCAACGCCCACGAGACATTGATCTGGTGCGCCAAGGACGAGAAGGCGCGCTACACGTTCAACTACCGCTCGATGAAGGCGCTCAACGATGACCTGCAAATGCGCTCTGACTGGGTGCTGCCGATCTGCAGCGGACAGGAGCGCGCGAAGGACGAGGACGGCCTGAAGGCGCATCCGACGCAAAAGCCGGAGGCATTGCTCTATCGCATCCTGCTTGCCTGCACGAAGCCAGGCGAT
>DASTZO010000255.1:0-5257 GCA_035764265.1 Sphingomicrobium sp. | reverse complement strand
GTCGCCGACGTGAACCAGAAGCTCGGCAAGTCGGTCCGCGACGCCGAGATCTCGGCGCTGCAGCCGCCGCCGATCGACAATCTCGGCAACTCGTCGGGCTTCAGCTTCCGCCTCCAGGATCGCGCCCAGAAGGGCTATGCCGAACTGATGCGCGCGAAGGATCAGCTGCTGGCCGCCGCGGCGCGCAGCCCGATCTTGCAGGATGTCTACGTCGAGGGCCTCGCGCCCTCGCCGCAGGTCGAATTGAACATCGACCGTGAAAAGGCATCGGCTTTCGGCGTGACCTTCGAGGAGATCAACAACACGATCTCGACCAACCTCGGCTCGGCCTACATCAACGATTTCCCGAATCGCGGGCGGATGCAGCGCGTCGTCGTGATGGCCGACCGGTCCTCGCGAATGCAGGCCGACAGCATCCTGAGCTACAACGTGCGCAACACGCAGGGAAAGCTCGTGCCGCTGTCCTCGTTCGCGACGGTCGACTGGTCGGTCGGGCCGGCGCAGATCGTCGGATTCAACTACTACATGTCGGTGCGCATCAGCGGCTCCGCCAAGCCGGGCTACACCTCGGGCGACGCGATCAACGAGATGGAGCGGCTCGCAAGGCAACTGCCGCGCGGATTCGGCTTCGATTGGACCGGCCAGTCGCTCCAGGAGAAGCAGTCGGGCGCGCAGGCGCCGCTGCTGCTGGCGCTGTCGGCGCTGCTGGTGTTCCTGGTGCTGGCGGCGCTGTACGAGAGCTGGACCATTCCGATCGCTGTGCTGCTGACCGTGCCGCTCGGCATGCTCGGCGCGGCGCTCGCCGCGATGGGGCGGGGGCTGCCGAACGACGTCTATTTCACCGTGGCGCTGGTGACGATCATCGGCCTCGCCGCCAAGGACGGCATCCTGATCATCGAATTCGCCAAAGCGCTGCGCGAGCAGGGCAAGAGCCTGAAGGATGCGACGCTGGAAGCCTGCCACCTGCGCTTCCGGCCGATCCTGATGACCGGCCTCGCGTTCTGCTTCGGCGTCGCGCCGATGGTCATCGCGTCGGGCGCCAGCGCCAAGAGCCAGCAGGCGATCGGCACCAGCGTCATGGGCGGGATGATCGCGGTTGTCGTCCTGGCGCTTGCCTTCGTCCCGGTGTTCTTTGTGGCGGTGCTGAAATCCGCCGAATGGATCCGGACCCGGAAAGAGCGCCGGCCGGTTGCGGATGCCGAGCGCTCCGAGGCCACGGTCGCACCCGAGCATCAGGCCTGATCGCCGCCAAGTTTGTTGGGCTTTCGCCGCGGACCGGCGCCGTGCCATCTTCCCTCGCGACGCCATTGCGATAAAGTCCCCCTCGGCCGTCCATGGCGCGCTCACAAGCGCCGCGACGGCCCCGCCATTCCGTTGAGAACAACAAGGAAACCTGCCGATGACCGAAACCGCCGTCACCATTCCGTCCGCCGGGCTCAAGCTCTCCGGTGTCGTGCATGTGCCGGACGACGTGCGGCCGGGCGAGCGCCGTCCCGCCTTCATGGTGCTGCACGGCTTTGGCAGCAACAAAAGCTCGTCCAACACCATGGAGCCCACCAGGATCCTGAACCGGATGGGCTACGTGGTGCTGCGGTTCGACATGCGCGGCTGCGGCGAGAGCGAGGGCGAGCGCGGCAACCTGATCTGCCTGGAGCAGGTCGAGGACACCAGCAACGCGCTGACGTTCCTGACCAAGCACCCGGCGGTCGATCCCAACCGCATCGCGGTAGTCGGTTCGAGCTTCGGCGGAGCGGTCGCGGTCTATACCGGCGGCGTCGATCCGCGCGTCGCGGCGGTGATCTCGAACGGCGGCTGGGGCGACGGCGAGCGCAAGTTCCGCGGCCAGCATCCGACCCCCGAAGCCTGGAAGAAGTTCACCGACATGCTCGCGCTCGGCCGCGGCTATCGCGCCAAGCACGGCAAGCCGCTGATGGTGCCGCGCTACGACATCGTGCCGATCCCGCCGCACCTGCGCACCAACTTGGCGAAGGACTCGATCCACGAATTCACGTCCGAGACCGCGCAGAGCATGTATGACTTCCGCGCCGACGATGTGGTCGGCAAGATCGCGCCCCGGCCGCTCCTGCTGCTACATTCGTCGAACGACTCGGTGACCCCGACCGAGCAGTCGATCGAGATGTTCAAGCGCGCCGGCCATCCGACCGAACTGCACCTGATCGCCGACGTCGACCACTTCATGTTCGCGGAAGGCAACAAGCGCGTCTGGGATCTGGTCCGCAACTGGCTCAACGACTACTTCCCGGTCGTTCCGGCGGCTCGGACGCACGCCGCCGAATGATCATGGCGGCGCGACCGTGACCGCGACATCCGACCAGACCGGCGGCGAGGCGCTGCCGCGCGACCGCCATCTGTTCGGCCCAGGTCCGAAACGGATTCTGTCGCTCGACGGCGGCGGCGTGCGCGGCGCGATCTCGGTCGCGTTCCTGGAGCGCATCGAGAAGATCATCCAGGAGGAGCACGCCCGGACCAACGGCAACGGCGCCGCGCCGCCGCGGCTCGGCGACTACTTCGATATCGTCGGCGGCACGTCGACCGGGGCGGTGATCGCCGGCGCGCTTGCGCTCGGCAAGAACACCTCGGAGATCAAGGATTTCTACCTGAAGCTCGCGCCGCGTATCTTCTCGCGGCCGTTCTGGCGGGTGCCTGGCCTGCTGGCGAAGTTCGACGCCAAGGCGTTGCGCGAAGAGATCGACAACATCGTCAAGGATCGCCGGCTCGACAGCCCGGACCTGATCACCGGTCTCTGCGTCGTGACCAAGCGGCTCGATACCGGCAGCCCCTGGATCCTCGCCAACAACTCGCGCGCGCCATACTGGGAGACGACGCCTTCCGATCCGGTCAACAACCGCAAAGGCCATACCGGCAACCGCGAGTACCGGCTCGCCAATCTGGTACGCGCCAGCACCGCCGCGCCGCATTTCTTCGATCCGGAGATCATCGCGATCAACGAGGACGAGCGCAAGCAGCCGCTGGCCGACGCCAATGCCCGGCTCGCCGGCATGCCATGGCTGTCGCTCCTGGTCAGCAAGCTCCGCCTGCTGCTGTTGGAGGCGGGCCACGGCGCCAGGGGCAAGAACATCGCCGATACCCATGGGATCTTCGTCGACGGCGGCGTAACGCCGTTCAACAATCCCACCATGGCGTTGCTGATGATGACGCAGCTCAAGGGATTCGGGCTCGAATGGCCGCTCGGACCGAAAAACCTGTCGATCGTTTCGATCGGCACCGGCTCGAGCCGCGTCAGTCTCTCGTTCAAGGAGCTGGGAATCTTCGGCCCGCTCCGGGTGACGCTGAGCGCGCTGCTGTCGCTGATGAGTGACGTCCAGACGCTGTCGCTCGCCCAGATGCAGTGGCTCGGCGAATGCCCCGACCCCTGGGAGATCAATTCCGAAATCGGGCAACTCGCCGGCGACGCGCCGCCCGGCGGCAAGTGGTTCCGTTTCCTGCGCTACGACGTGCGGCTCGATCCGGTCTGGCTGAAGCAGAACCTGCAGCTCGATTTCACCGACCGCGAGGTGGACAAGTTCCGCAAGATGGACGATCCGGGGATCATCAAGAACATCTATGCCATCGCGCGACTTGCCGCCGAGCTGCAAGTGAAGCGCGAGCATTTCTTCCCCAACGTCGCACCCGCGAGCGCAGCCGGCGTTCAAGCGCCCCATTCGCTGCCCCTGCCGACCGGTTAGCCGCGCCGAGCATTGCGCTCAGGCGGTTCCCGCATCCCGCTGCCCCATCTCTCGCTTCGAGCGCCGACATGCTATTGAGCTTGGCCCGGCCGCCTGACGGCAAAAAAAGGGGAGCCCGTTGGACCTCGAAACCTCCAGAGAAAAAGTCGCGGCTTTGACCGCGCCCCGCAACGCCGTGCTGGTCGGCGCCAGCGACCGTCCCGGGAGCTGGGCCGCGAAGGTGTGGGAGAACCTCAACACCTACGAGTTTCCGGGCCCGATCTACCTGATCAATCCCCGCCGCACCGAGATCTGGGGCCGACCCTGCTATGCGGATTTTTCGGCGCTGCCCGAGAAGCCCGACCACATGGTGATCATGGTGCCGGCCGCCGGCGTGATCGACGCGCTCAAGAGCGGCGCCGCCGCCGGCGCGCGCAGCGCGACGGTATTCTCGGCCGGCTTCGGCGAAGGCTTCAACACCGAGGCCGCGGCGCTCGGCCGCGAGCTTGCCGAGGCGATCGCACAGACCGGCCTGGCGGTGTCGGGGCCGAACTGCATGGGCAACGTCTGCTCCAAGAGCCGGCTCGTGACGCTGACCGAGGACCGGCCGCTTACAGTCCGCCCCGGACCGGTGGCGCTGGTCGGCCAGAGCGGCGGCATGATGATCTACTCCAACCAGGCGCTGCTGGAGCGCGGCATCGCGCCGGGCTACTTGATCACCAGCGGCAACGAAGCCGGCCTGTCGCTCGCCGATTACATCGCGTTCTTCGCCGGCGAGGCCGAGATCAAGGTCATCATCATCTACATCGAGGCGATCTCGGACGTCGCGAAATTCAAAGCGGCTTGCCGGCTGGCGCGTGCCTCCGGCAAGTCGGTGGTGGCGATCAAGCTCGGCCTGTCGGAGGCCGGCCGCCATGCCGCACTGGCGCATACCGGCTCGCTCGCCGGCTCGGTCGAGGCGTTCGACGCCATCGCCGGCGAAGCGGGCGTGATCCGCGCCGAGACGCTCGACGATGCGGTCGAGATCACCGAACTGCTCGTCCATACCGGCGCGCCCACCGGCCGCCGGCTCGGCGCCGTGACGCTGTCCGGTGCATTTCGCGGTATGCTGCTCGACGCCGCGGAGCGCTACGGCCTGGAATTCCGGCCGCTCGCACCGGAAACCACCGAGCGACTCAATGCCGTCCTGACGGTCGGATCGCTGGTCAGCAATCCGATCGACGGCGGCTTCGGCGTGCTCAGCAGCGCGGACAATTTTATGGCGTCGATCGATGCGCTCCACAACGATCCGAACGTCGACATGGTGATCGTCCAGGAGGCGCCGCCGCGCGCTCCCGGCTCCGACCGCAGCGAGCATTACATCCGGCTCGCCAACGACTACGCCGCCACCAAGGCGACCAAGCCGATCGCCTTCATGTCGCCGATCACGCTCGGCCATACCGACTACAGCCGCGGCGTTCGCGCCGAGGCGCCGCACCTTTCATTCCTGCAAGAGGCCTATAAGGGGCTGCGCGCCATCGCCACCGTCGCGCGCCGTGCCGAGCACGAACGGCTTGCCGGCAGCGAGGCTG
>DASTZO010000254.1:0-3044 GCA_035764265.1 Sphingomicrobium sp. | reverse complement strand
TGATCCAGGTCGGCGGCTTCGGGATCATGACCGGGGCGACGATGCTCGGGCTGCTGGTGACCCGCCGGCTCAAGCTCAACTACCGGCTCCTCACCCAGGCCGAGACCCGCACCTTCACGCTCGGCGACGTGACCTCGGTGCTGCGCCTGATCCTGATCGTCACCCTGACCGTCGAGCTGCTCGTCGCCGCGGTGCTGACCTCGCGCTTCCTGCTGCACTACGAACAGCCGCTGGGCTCGGCGCTGTGGAATGGCCTGTTCCATGCGGTCTCGGCGTTCAACAATGCCGGCTTCGCGCGCTTTTCGGACAGTGTGATGGGCTTCGCGCTCGACCCGTATGTCCTCGTCCCGCTGACGCTCGCGGTGGTGCTCGGCGGCCTCGGATTCCCGGTCCTCTACGAGCTTCGCGGCGAGCTCCTCACGCCCGCCACATGGTCGCTCCACACCAAGATCACTTTGCTCGGAACCGCCATCCTGCTGGCCGGCGGCTTCCTGTTCGTGCTCGCGTTCGAATGGCGCAACCCGGGCACCATCGGGCCGATGGATTCGGGCGGCAAATTGCTCTCGGCGCTGTTCCATTCGGTCGTCACCCGGACCGCCGGCTTCAACAGCCTCGACATCGCCCAGATGCGGCCCGAGACCCTGCTGGTCAGCGACGCTCTGATGATGATCGGCGGCGGCAGCGCCGGGACCGCGGGCGGCATCAAGGTCACCACCTTCCTCGTCCTTGGCCTCATCGTCTGGGCCGAGGTGCGCGGCGAGCCCGACGCCTCGGCGTTCGGCCGCCGGCTGTCGTCCGAAGTCCAGCGCCAAGCGCTGACCGTCGTCCTGCTCGCCATTGGGGTGGTCGCGGCGGGCACCCTGGTCCTGCTCAGCGTCTCGCGCTTCGGCCTGTCCGAGGTCCTGTTCGAGGCGGTGTCGGCGTTCGCCACAGTCGGCCTGTCGACCGGGATCACGGCGCAATTCCCGCCGGTCGGCCAGGTGACTTTGATCCTGCTGATGTTCATTGGCAGGGTTGGAACGATCACCGTCGCAACCGCGCTCGCCTTGCGCGGGTCGCGGCGGCCGTACCGCTATCCACAGGAGCGCCCAATCGTTGGCTAAGAACACATCGCACGGAAGCAACGCGGTCGTCGTCATCGGCCTTGGCCGCTTTGGCGGCTCGGTCGCGCAATCCCTCGCGCGCCTCGGCCATGAAGTCCTCGGGATCGATTTCAGCGCCGACCGGGTTCAGGAGTTGGCCGACCGTCTGACCCACGTCGTCGAGGCGGATTCAACCCATGCCGACACGTTGCGCCGGCTGGGCGTCCACGAGTTCGAGCATGCGGTGGTCGGCATCGGAAGCGATGTCGAGGCGAGCGTCCTCACCGTGCTCGCGCTCGACGAGCTGGAGATCCCCGACATCTGGGCCAAGGCGGTCAGCGACCAGCACGGCCAGATCCTCGAGAAGACCGGCGCGCACCACGTCGTCTATCCCGAAGCGACGATGGGCGAGCGCGTCGCCCACCTCGTCACCGGCAAGATGATCGACTTCATGGAGTTCGACGACGGCTTCGCGATCGTCAAGACTCGCACGCCCGAGGAAGCGGTCGGCAAGTCGCTCGGCGAATCGGCACTGCGCAGCAAGTACGGGATCACCATCGTCGGGGTGAAGCGGCCGCACACCGATTTCACCTACGCGACCCCGGACACGGTGGTCGAAAGGGGCGACCTCCTGATCGTCTCCGGCCCGACCAAGCGGGTCGAGAAGTTCGCGGCCGTGACCTGAAGTGCTACACGCCGGCCGGGGGGCGGACGCAAAAGGGGAGAAGGACGATGGTCAAGACGGCATTCGTGATTTCCGCCGCGGCTCTGTTGCTCGGCTCGGCGGCGCAGTCGCAGGTCAATCCGGCCGGCCTCAGATGGGGCCCGGCGCCGCCGTCGCTGCCGCGCGGGGCGCAGCTCGCGGTGCTCGCCGGCGACCCGCAGTCGGCCGGCATGTTCACCATCCGGCTGCGCTTCCCGCCCGGCTATTCGGTGGCCCCGCACAGCCACCCGACCGACGAGTTCGTGACGGTGATTTCCGGACAGATGGGGCTGGGCATGGGCTCGCGCATGGACCGCGCCCGGGCGACCCGGCTGGTTCCCGGCGGTTTCGTGATCGCTCCGGCGAACATGAACCATTATGCGTTCACCCGCACCGGCGCGGTGATCCAGATCACCGCCCACGGGCCGTTCGCGGTCACCTACGTCAACCCCGCCGACGACCCGCGCCTGCGCAGGTAGAGCCGTCGCAGCGGCTGGTCCGGGCAGCCCTGCGCTGCCCGGAGCATCCGTCGTCTAGCGCTTGTAGAGCAGTTCCTGGAGCAGCATGTTGCCGCCGAGCTTGCGGTACTTGGCCCGCGCCCCGCTCTGCTCGTCCTGCTTGCGGGCGTTGGTCGCGAGATAGGCGTTCATCTCCTTTTCGCGCGCTTCGTCCTCGGCCGGAGTGGTGATGCGGTCGCTGATCGTCACCAAATAGAGGTCGGGCTCGCCGGCCCGCTTGTTGATGTTGGCGAGGATGATCGACTCCTTGATCCAGCCCTTCGACTTCGCGAAGTCCTGCGACTTGCGGTACAGTCCGGCGAGGTGGTCGGCATAATCGATGAAGTGGCCGTCATCGATCGTGATCTCCGCGACATTCCAGAAATTGCCGCTTTTCAACGGGCTGTCCTGGGCGGCTGCCGGCATGGCCAACAGCATCGTCGCCGCGCCGAGCGCGGCAAGCATGGACTTTCGCATGATTGTTCCTTCCCAATCCGGGCCACAGGGCCCGCGCGCGTCAAGGCGCGTCAGCGGTCGAGACGGATCGTCCGGCGGCGCTGCCCGCCAGCCTAAGCACGGCCGGCCGGCTTTTCCTAAGCAAATCCGACAAATCCTCGGGTTGCGCCGACCGGGCCAGCCGGATCTGCCGCGGCCCGGCTAGGCGCCGAACTTGCGCCTCGGCTCGCCGGCGATCGGTCCCGTGCTCTTGCCCGGCGGCCCCAGCTCGCCGGTACGCCGGCCGCCGCCCATCTGGAGGAATGA
>DASTZO010000253.1:0-4256 GCA_035764265.1 Sphingomicrobium sp. | reverse complement strand
CGGGACGACATCGGCGATCGCGCGCGTCTCCGGATCATCGAGATTGAGCACTGCCTTCCGCGCCCGCAGCAGGAACGCCGCGAACAGGCTGCGCAGCTCGGCCATCTCCTTGTGGTCGAGGCTGATGTTGGTGAGAACCGCGACCTCGGGCCGGTAAAGCGCGATCGATCCGTCGCTCTCGTCGACCTCGCTGACGAACAGCTCGGGGTCGCCGACCAGGGCGCTCGCGAACGGCGCCGAGGGCGTCGCGAAATTCTTCATCACCGCGCCGTTCATCACCGTCGGCTGGCGGTGGCACGCGTGGAGGATCCAGCCGATCATCCCGGTGACGGTCGACTTGCCGCTGGTGCCGCCGACGGCGACGCTGCGCTGCGCGGCGTTGAGCAGCCGGGCGAGGAATTGCGGCCGGGTCAGGTGGGTGAGCCCGAGCTCGCGCGCGCGGACGACGTCGGGGACCGTGTCCTCGACCGCGGCCGAGGTCACGAAGGTCATGCCCGGCTGGAGCCCGGAGCCGTCCTGGGGGAACAACGTGATGCCGAGCGAGCGCAGATAAGCGAACTTGGGTGCGACGCGGCCCGCGTCGAGCGCCCGGTCGGAGCCGGCCACGCGCCCGCCCGACGCCCGGACGATGCAGGCCAGCGGCAGCATGCCGCTGCCGCCGATCCCGCAGAAGAAGGTGGAATCAATCATCGGCGGTGCCCTATTGAACGCGGGGCCGCATGACAAATGGGGGACGAATGAAGATCGCGGTGGTCGCTCCGAGCTGCACCCTGACGCGCGAGGCGGCCGAGCGGGTGCAGGCGCTCGCTGATGCCCGCGGCGACTGCGAGCTCGCCTTCCACCCGCAATGCTTCCGGTCGGACGGCCATTTCGCGGGCAGCGACGGGGAGCGGCTGGCGGCGCTGCGCGAAGTCATGGCCGACCGATCGGTCGACACGGTGTGGTTCGCGCGCGGCGGCTACGGGTCGAACCGGATCGCCGAAGCCGCGCTCGCCGACCTGCCCGAAGCGGCGCGGTCGAAGCTCTACATGGGCTACAGCGATCCCGGCTTCCTGCTCGCCGGCCTGCACCGCGCCGGGCTCGAGGTCGCGCACGGTCCCATGCCCCGCGACGTGCTGCGCGACGGCGGCGAGGGCGCGGTGACGCGGGCGCTCGACTGGCTGGTGCGGCGGGACCCGTCCGCGCTCGAACCGGACCTGGAAGGGCCCGCGTTCGCGTTCAACCTGACGGTGCTGTCGTGCCTGCTCGGGACGCCGCTGGAACCGGACCTGTCGGGAGCCGAGCTGCTGATCGAGGAGGTCGGCGAGCAACATTATCGCATCGACCGCGCGATGTTCCATGTGACCGCGAGCGCCAAGGTCCGCGGCGTTGCCCGCATTCGCCTCGGGCGGGTCTGCGACATCCTTCCCAACGACCCCGAGTTCGGCCGCGACGAGCTGGCGATCGTCGAGGATTGGTGCGCGCGCGCCGGCATCCCGTACGGCGGCCGCGCCGACATCGGCCACGACGCGTCGAACCGGGTCGTTCCGTTTCCGTCCAAAATAAGCTGATCCGCCTCTAACAGGCCATTGCAAAGGAGACGCCTTTGCGCTCTACAAAAGAGGACAACAACAGGAGGGCGCTCATGGCGAAAACAGGCAGGAAAGCAGGGGGCGGACTGGCTCGCCCGGTTCAACCATCACCGGAACTCGGAGCGATCACGGGCAATGATCCGCTTCCGCGCAGCCAGGTGGTTTCCAAGGTGTGGGATCACATCCGCAGGAACAACCTGCAAAACCCGCAAAACAAAAGAGAAATCATGGCCGACGACAAGCTGCGCAAGGTCTTCGGAAAGGATCGCTGCAGCATGTTCGAGATGAACAAGCATCTCTCCAAGCATCTGAAATAGACCGGCCGAAAGGCTTGTCCGAGAGGGGATCCGCGCGAGCGGGTCCCCTTTTTCATGACCGGGAGAGCGCGAATCGCCTGATTTCGTTCAGCCGCGCCAGAGGCCGTCGAGCTTCTCGCGGGTGACCGGATAGCCGAGGTCGTCGGGAATGGTGATGAACTTTTCCCCGGCCAGCTCCTCGACCCACGGAGTGATCGGATCGACCGGATGCGCCTGCGCGTCGGCGCGCATCGCGGCGAAGCTGTCGTGCTGCGCGAGCCGCTCGAGGTTGCGCCGCGTCGGGAAGATCAGCCGGGCGTCGCCGCTTCGCTCGCGCTCCAGAGCCTCGGCCGCGGTGAGCCAGAAGGCGCCGCTGCACTCGCCGGCGATGACGCTCGGTTGCCAGTCGCCGGGCGGGGCGGGCGCGATGTAGAACAGGGTGTCGAAGCGCCGGGTGACATGGAAGTTGGGCAGCCAGCGGGCGAGCGGCGTCAGGATGCCCGGGTCGAGGCCGAGCCCGGCATCGTCGAGCAGCTCCTCGAACGGCCGGTAGTCGACCAGCGCGGCCTGCATGGCCAGCGCGTCCTCGACCGAGGGCAGCGGGTCGACCGCGACCGCGACCGCGGTCTCCTCGATCGTCTCGCGGATCGCCGCGACCCGCGCGCCGCCGTCGGCCAGGCCGAACGGCCCGGCTAGGCGGCGGTCGGCCTCGTCGATGCGGCCGCCGGGAAACACCAGCGCGCCGCCGGCGAACGCCATGCCGCTCGCGCGCTCGACCATCAGCAGCTCGGGCGGGCCGCCCGCGCTCTCGCGCACCACGACCAGGGTCGCCGCGGGGATCGGCTCGTCGCTCATCGCGGTTGCGCTAGGCCAGCGCCGCGCAAAGAAAAAGGGCCGCGGGTGTCGCGCCCGCGGCCCCGGGATTCCTTCAACCCCGCGCCAGCCTACATGCCGTTGACGGCCTGGTCGGCTTCGGCCGGGTTGGCGGCGTTGACGTCGGCGTCGTCGATCGCGTCCTCGCGCTCCTCGCCTTCCTCGCGCAGCTGGTCGGCCTGGTTGCCGAGCGCTTCGGCCTCGGCGTCGGTGGCCGCGTTGCCGGCCAGCGCGTCCAAATTCTCGGCCTGGTTTTCCAGATTCTCCTGGACGTTCTCGCCCAGCGTGTCGTCGCCCTGGCCGCCGCATCCGGCGAGCGCGATCGAGGCCGCGCCGACCAGCGCGAATGCAGTCTTGTTCATTCAAGTTTCCCTTTCGGTTCGGCTGTTCCCGGCTTCGCGCATAACAGCAGCGGCGGTCGAAATTCCAGTGGCTGCATGCGGTTCGGCTGGCGGACGAACCGGCCCGACCTTGAGAATCCGTGCCAAAACGCCTATTTAGGATGCGCCGGGGCGACCCGGCTATGTCGGTAGAGTGTTAGGCGGAATAGGCATTTCGGACCCGGGGGGCAGTACCCCGGCGCCTCCACCACCAGCCGCCAACCGGGCGAAAACCGGCGGTTGCTGACGGGGGCGAAATAGGATCGACGAGTGCAGTAAAGGCCTGATTGCCGGTCGGCCTGAATGAGCCGTAAAACCGTTCATAACCACAAGTGCCAAAGATAACGAGGCGCTCGCAATTGCTGCGTAACTGACGGCCTAGCGGCCTGAAGTTACAAAGACAAAAGCGCGGTCGGACCCCACCGGGCAACAGAAGGGGATTCCAGCGGTTCGGGAGGCACCGGGCAACAGAAGCCTCCCACTTTCGCGGGCCCTGCGAAACCTTGCCAACCGGTTTCGGCTCGCCCAGTCTCCCCGCCGTTTCCAGGGGAGTCCCGAATGAAATATCGTCGTCTTGTTTGCGCGCTGCTGATCGTCGCCGCGCCGCTTGCGTTCGCCGGCGCTTCCGCCGAGCCGGTGCCCAAGGAGCAGCTGCTCAAGCCCGGTCCGGCGGCCGACCATTATGTCGTCGTGTCGGACGCCGGCAAGCATGGCGACATGTGGCGCTGGACCCTGCCGGACGGGCGCATCGCCTTCCGCCACTCGCAGTCGCTGCGCGGCTGGATCACCGAGACCGACGCGACCGTCCGCTACGGCGAGGATGGCCGCCCGGTCGAGATCGTCGTGCGCGGGATCACCCCGTCGGGCGACGCCGGCGAGACCTACACGGAGACGGGCGGCAACGCGCGCTGGGCCAGCCTGGTGGATTCCGGCGCCGGCCCGGCGGGCAAGAAGGTCTATCTTCCCGCCGGCGGCCCGGGCCTCGTCAACGCGCGGCTGATCGAGCATCTCGCCGCCGCCGGCGATTGCGGGATCGGCGCGCCACTCGCGCTCGTAGCCCAGCCGCCCGCCGTGGCCGTAGCGCGCTCGGATGTACATCAGCGGGCCGAGCGCTCCGCTCTCCCAGATCGCGTGCG
>DASTZO010000252.1:0-3114 GCA_035764265.1 Sphingomicrobium sp. | reverse complement strand
TCAGCCCGCCGCGGGGCGCCCCAGTCAACGAAAGTTAGTATCGCCGGCCCGCGCCCGCCGCGGCGCGCGCTGCGCGAAGCAATGGCCCCGGCCGGGACAGTGCCGCCCTGCCCGCTGTCCGTTCCGGCGGCGATGCGATATCACCGGGTCCGTGGGCAAGGGTTTTCAGCTTCCGTCGGGGCGGGTCATCGCGCTCGGCCGACTGCTCCTGGCGACCCTGTTCCTGCTCGCCATCTGGGTCGACCCGAGCCAGCCGGCGCAGTCGGCGGGCGAAACCTACGCGCTGCTCGCCGCTTATGTGGTCTTCGCCGCCGCGGTCGCCGCCCTGACCTGGAACGACTGGTGGCTCGACGCCCAGCTCGCCGGCCCGTCGCACGCGATCGACATCGTCCTGTTCACGCTGCTGGTGCTCCTGACCGCCGGCTACACCAGCCCGTTCTTCACCTTCTTCGTCTTCGTCCTGCTGGCCTCCGCGATCCGCTGGGGCTGGCGGGCGACGGCATTGACCGCGGTGCTTCTGACCCTGCTCTTCGTGGTCGCCGGCGTGCTGGTGGAGACGGTCACCGTCGGCTTCGAGCTGCAGCGCTTCGTCGTTCGCACCGGCCACCTGGTGATCGTCTCGCTGATCATCATCTGGTTCGGGGCCAACCAGTGGCGCGCGCATTCCTACCGCCGCGACGAGGAGCTGCTGGCCCGCCCGCTGCTGGACGAATCGCCGCTCGAGATCGGGCTGAGAGCGGCGATGAACGCAGTCCGGACGTCCGCCGGCACCTTCGTCTGGAGGGAGCCGGGCGGCGGCCGCTTCGCCGGCCTCGCCGTCCGGGGTGGCGAGCCGACGAAGGCCGAGGCGCCGGGTCACGGGCTCGAGCATTCGGCCGCTCCGACCCCGTTCCTCTACGATTTGCGCAGGAGCCGCGCCCTGCGGCGGGATTCCGAGCGCAATCTGGTCGAGTTCGCGCCGCTCGATGCGATCAAGCCGCAAGCCGCCTCCGAGCTGGATCTGGGCGAAGGGCTGGCCATCCCGATCCGCTCGGTCGGCGGCGACGGCTGGCTGTTCCTCGAGGCCGTCCCGAGCCTGTCGACCGACCACATCGACCTGGGCGAGCAGATCGCCGCCGACATCGCCGTCCATCTCCAGCGGCACGCGCTCCTGAAAGCCGCCGAGGAGAGCGCCGAGGCCCGCTCGCGGCTGACCCTGGCGCGCGACCTTCACGACAGCATCGTCCAGTTCCTCGCCGCCGCCGCGTTCCGCCTCGAGGCGATGAAGCGGTCGCAAGCGTCGGGCCGCGAGCTTGAGCCGGAGCTCAACGAACTCAAGCAGCTGATGATGCTCGAGCAGGGCGAGCTGCGCTCGTTCATCACCGCGCTGCGCAGCGGGCCGCTGGTCGCGTTCGGCGATCTCGCCCGCGACCTGCAGGCGCTCGCCGAGCGGCTGTCGCGGCAATGGGACGTGCGCTGCGTGGTTTCGGCTCCCGACGCCGAGCTGATGATCCCGACCCGCCTCCACCTCGACGCGCTGCAATTGATGCGCGAGGCGGTCGCCAACGCGGTCCGTCACGCCGACGCGACGTCGGTCCGAGTCAAGCTGGCCGCGGTGGCGGACCAGCTGCGGCTCGATTTCGTCAACGACGGCGCCGTCTACCCCTCGCCCGGCAAGCGGCTGGAGCTGCCTCAGTCGCTCAAGGAGCGGGTCGAGCAGGCCGGCGGCGAGCTCGACATGGCCCGCGGCATGGGCGTCACCAAGCTGTCGATCTCTCTGCCGATCGGCGGGAGGGGCTCGTGACTCGAATCCTCCTGGCCGACGACCATCCGATGATCCGGACCGCGCTCGAGGCGCTGCTGCGCGACACCGGATATGAGATCGTCGGGACGGCCGGCACCGGCGAGGCGGCCCTGCGCGAGATCGAGCGGCTGCGGCCCGACATGCTGCTGCTCGACCTGCAGATGCCCGGCGGCAGCGGCATCGACGTGCTTCGGCGGATCCGGGCCGGCAAGGCCGCTGGAAAGCCGGCGATGAAGGTCGTTCTGCTGACCGCGGCGATCGACGATTCGACCCTGCTCGAAGCGCAATCGCTCAAGGTGCAGGGGATGGTGCTCAAGAATTCGGACCCTGCTTACCTGCTCGACTGCCTCGACCGGATCCGCCACGGCCGGACGTGGATCGATCCCGAGCTCGCCGGCCGCTCGAAGGAGCTGGCCAAGACCCTCGCCGGCCGCGGCCGGGCGCCGCTTGCGCCGCGCGAGCGCCAGCTGATCGGGTTCGTCCGCCAGGGCCTGCGCAACCGGGCGATCGCCGAGCAGCTCGGAGTGACCGAGGGGACCGTCAAGACCTATCTCCACGCGGTGTTCGAGAAGCTCGGGGTTCGAACCCGCACCGAGCTGGCGATGCGCGCCGACGAATTCCTCGCTTAGCCGCCCGGACAAACGGCGCCCGGCGATTGGCGCCATTTCCCAACATTCGGCGGCCGTCCGCCCGGGCGGACCCGTTTCCAACCGCTCTAAGCCACTGGCGAAGCGGTATATTCCTGTTCTGGCACGGCTCTTGCTCATCAGTCTGCATCAACCGGGGGATCGTCCCCGCGACGTCAACGGAGTTCCTGATGCAAGACCAGCCCGCCGTTCAAAATGCCGAGCCCGCCGTCGCCGAGCCGGAGCCGGCGCTGCCGTTTCGAAGCGACACCATCCTCGGGGTGTGCGAGGCGGTCGGCCAGGATCTCGGCTTCAACCCGCTCTATCTGCGGCTGGTCTTCGCCGCCCTGTTCTACCTGAACCCGGTGATGGTGACCGGCAGCTATCTGGCGCTCGGCGCCGGCGTCGCCGTGTCGCGCTGGCTCTATCCGGTCCCTGCCGCGGCGCCGCAGGCATTGGTCGAGGCGCAGGCTCACCCGGCCGACAACGAGGCCGAGGAGGAACTGCTCGCCGCCTGATCTCTGCTCCGAACGCCCTTAACCTCCCTCTCCGAAAGCCTAAGGCCGCATAAACCTCGTCTTTACGCCCTTGGGTTACGACGGTCCGAATAAGGCTCTCCCTGGGGCGAGCCAGACGAGAGGATGGGAATGGCGGTCAACCGGTCGGTCGAAAACGCTCCGGTCAGCGTTGCCGAGGCCCAGCTCG
>DASTZO010000251.1:0-5305 GCA_035764265.1 Sphingomicrobium sp. | reverse complement strand
GGGCGGCTCGCACCGGCAGTAGTTGGCTCCCGGCGAAAGCCGGGGCCAGCGAACCAAAAGAAGCCTGGATCCCGGCCTTCGCCGGGAAACAGTCAATTCGCCTTGCCCAGCCCGGCGATGGTCCGATTGACGAGCTGCTCGTCGGCCGCCGGGTCGTCGCGCTCGGCGATCAGCCGGGCGGCGGCCCGCGCCGCAGCGTCGGCGGCGGCGGCGCGAAGCTGCTTGATAGCGGCGCGCTCCTCGGCGGCGATCTTGTCCTCGGCCATCCGGCTGCGGCGCTCGATCAGGCCTTCCGCGTCGCTCTTGGCCTTGGCGACGATCTCCCCGGCCTCGCCGTGGGCGCGCTCGATCACCGCCGCGGCCTCGGCGTCGGCCGACTTGGCCTTGGCCTGATACTCTTTCTTGAGCGCCTCGGCCTCCTTGCGCAGCGCCTCGGCTTCGGCGAGCTGATCGCGGATCAGCGCGATCTTGGCATCGAGCGCCTTGCCGATCGCCGCCGGCACCTTCTTCCAGACGAGGATCGCGAACACGACCAGCATCGCCAGGCCGATGAACATCGGCGCGGTCAGCCCGAACGCGGTCGGCTCGGCGTGGGCCGCTCCGGAATCGTGCTCGACGGTCGCGACGCCCTCGGGGTGCGGCTCAGCCATGGAGTTCCGCCTTCACCGCCGCGGCGGCCTGGCCGCGGTCGACCTTCGCCCCGGTCAGCAGCGCGACCATCTCCTGGGTCGCCTCGACCGCCACCGACTCGACCTCGGTCCGGGCGGCCTCGGCGGCGGCGCGGATCTCCGCCTCGGCGGCCGCGACCTTCCTGGCGATCTGCTCGGACGCGGCGCGGACCTTGGCCTCGGTCTCGAGCGCGCTCGCCTGCCGCGCCTCGCGCGTCAGCTTGGCCGCCTGCGCCCGGCTCTCGTCGATCCGCGCGCGATACTCGGCCTCGGTTTCCTCGGCCGCGGCGCGCGCCGCCTGGGCGGCCGCCAGATCGTCGGCGATCTTCTTCTCGCGCAGCTCGACCGTCGACTGGATCTTCGGAACCATCCCCCGGGCGATGCCGAAATAGATGATCCCGAACACCACCAGCAGCCAAAACAGCTGCGAGAAGAAGATCTCCGAAAGCTGGTTGATCTGGGGCATCGACGCGTGGGCCCGTGTGCTTAGGCGCTGGGCGGCGCGTAGAGGATGATCATCGCCACGGCGAAGGCGATCAGCCCGAGCAGCTCGGCGGCGGCGAAGCCGATAAACAAGCGGCCCTGCTGGCCGTCGGCGGCCGCCGGGTTGCGAAGCGCGCTCTCGAGGAACGAGCCGAACACGTTGCCGACGCCGATCGCGGCGGCGCCGACGCCGATGGCGGCGAGGCCGGCACCGATCACCTGTGCGGAAGTAAGGTCCATTTCGAAAACTCCTTTGTGAAAAACTCTAGTGAAGGTTGATCGCGTCGTTGAGATAGAGCGTGGTCAGAAGCGCGAAGACGTAAGCCTGGATGGCGCAGACCAGCAGCTCGAGCGCGGTCACGAAGATGATGAACGCGAAGCTCAGCAGGCCGACGCCGACGCCCATCGCGCCGCCGTTGAAGCCGGTGACGATGAAGCTCCCGAACACTTCCATCAGGATGTGGCCGGCGATCATCGCCACGAACAGCCGCAGGCCGAGGCTGAACGGCCGCACCATGAACGAGATGAACTCGATCGCCGCGATCAGCGGCATCATCACCTTGGGCGTGCCGTGGGGCACGAACAGCGAGAAGAAATGCAGGCCGTGGCGCCAGAAGCCGACGATCAGCACGATCGAGAAGCTCAGCACGGCGAGCACGCCGGTGATGCTGAAATGGCTGGTGGTCGTGAACTGGTGCTGGCCCGGGATGATCGACAGCGGGAACAGCCCGAGCAGGTTCGCGGTCAGGATGAACACGAACAGCGAGAAGATGTAGGGGACGAACTTCTTGCCTTCGGGCCCGATGTTCACCTTGACCATGTCGTCAATGAAGCCGGTCAGGCCCTCGACCGCGACCTGCCAGCGGTTCGGGACCAGCTGGCGCCTCATGCCCATCGCCATGAACCCGTAGATCACGACCAGCGCGATCAGCAGCCACAGCGAGCTGTTGGTGAAGCTGACGTCGTAGCCGCCCACGTTCAGCGGGAGCAGAGGCTCCACGGTGAACTGGTGCATCGGGTCGATCTTGCTCTCGGCCGCCACTTGAACTCGCTACCTCTTTTCAGAACCTTCGCCCGGGGGCGTCCTCGAAAGCCGCATCACGTTCACCACCCCGACTCCGAACCCGACGAACAGCATCAGAAGGAACAACGTCGGAAAGGTCCCGAACAGCGAGTCCAGGCCCCAGCCGATGATCCCGCCGCCCGCCGGTGCACCGACCAGATGGCCGAACATCAGCTGCCAAATCCGGGCGGTCGGATTGTACTCCGCCTTGTGGGTCCGCTTCGCCTCCACCGCCTGAGCCCGTTCGAGCCGTTCCTCGAGCGAATCGAGACGTGCGTCGGGTGGAAGCTTTGGGTCCTGCCCGGTCTCGTCCGTCGCCATGCGTCTCCCCTGTGCGTCGCCCCGGCCTGGATTGGGGGCTAGAAGGGCGAGGAACATGGCGGCGTTTGAGCCCGCCAAAGGCGCGGCCCCTTTATGAACCGGGTCGCGGATAGTCAACCGCGGCGGAGGGATTTGGGGGCGTTCAGCGGCAATATTCGGGGACCGGCGCGGGCTGGCCGGCGAGCCGCCGCCGCCACTGTCCGTCGACGAGCATATAGGCGTGCCCGACCTGGACCCGGGCAAGCAATTGGCAGCCAGCGGTGATTCCGACTTCCTGCGGCGAAACGCCCTTGCTTGCGGCGAGGTTGCTGTACAGCGCGCGCCGGCGGATATTGATGGTGCTGACCTGGCTCCGGACCGTCGCCGGAGGCGCGACGACGAAGCCCATGTAGCCGTCGAACCGCTCGCCGACCTGCCCCGCGTGGCGAGCCGCGTCGACCGCCGGCGTCTGAGCGGGCGCAGGCACGGCCGCGGCCGCCATCGCCGCCGCCAGGATGGGCCACAGCCTCGTCATTGCGGCCGCGGCCTTTCGGGCGGGTTCTGCGGGAACGCCTGCGGGTTCTGCTGGATCAGTTGCTCGACGTCGCGCTGCAGCCGCACCAGCACTTCCTGCTGGATGGCCACGTTGAGGTTGATCTCGATCGGCTTGTCGGGCGGCTCGACGGTGATGCAGCCGCTCAGCGGCAGCGCAAAGACCGCGGCCGCGAGCAGCGCCGGTCTCCTGAGCTTGCGGGAATGTGCCATGGTCACCTCTCGTTGGTGGTTGCTGGGGGCGTCGTCTTGATTTCCTCGTCGGGCGGGGTCTGGGTCTGCTGCTTTTGCTCCTCGTGGCGGCGGACCTCGGTGACGATCCCGGGCGCGTCGAGCGGCACCGGCAGCACCGGCTGGATCACGGTGCGCGGGTCGCGGAACGACTTGGCGGTGGCGATCAGCGCCCGGAAGGGGCCGCGGATCGACACGTTGAGCTTGAGCGGCAGCTTCTTCAGCAGGCCGCGGATGATCTTCTGCGTCCCGGTCTGGCCGAGCGCGACCCCGTCGATCGTCAGCCGGGTCGTGAACTCGCCGGCGAGCTCGCCGTCGAGGCGCACGACCATCGAGCGGAAGCGCAGGTCGCGCAGCGCGTCGAAGGCGATATTGCCCATCATCCCCAGGTTCGCCTTGTTGACGACCCCGGTGTAGGCGAGGCTGCCGCCGCCCGGGCGGGAATCGAGCCGGCCGCCGACGATCCGGCCGCCGCTCTCGTCGAAGATCATCGGCAGCACCCCGTCGAACACTCCTGTCGCCTCGATGCCCGAGAAGCCGAGGCTGTCGACGAAGGTCTTGGCGTCGAGCCCGACGACCTCGAACGTCAGCCGCTTGGCGCTCGGCCGGCCGAAATTGAGGATCGTTTCGCGAAGGATCAGCCGGCCGCCCATGAACGGCCATTCGCCGCGCTCGACCTTGACCAGCTGGCCTCGCAGCAACTGGTAGCGGATGACCCCGTTCTCGACGAGGATGCCGGGGTTGATCGAGGCGATCGTCGCGCTCTGCCCAGGCGCGGTCTCGAGCCCGAGCAGGTCGGTGAAGCGAACGGTCGTCGTCAGGCCGGTGACCGGCCCGAACGGAGCCGCGAGGTCCATCCCCACGGTCGAGAACTCGCCGGTAGAGGTGACCTTGCCTTCGCTGCTCCAGTCGATCCGGCCCTTGCCGATGACCGTGCCCTGGACCAGGGCGATGACGCCCTCGGTCAGGCGCGTCAGCTCCTCGGGCTGGAGGTTCTCGCCGAAGCGGATGCCGGGGACGTCGAGCAAGGCGTGGCCCGCCCCGGTCGACAGCCGGTGCTCGATGGCGATGTCGGTGACCCTGGTGCCGCTGGCCGGGTGCTTGAGGGTGCCCGCCGCCCGGACGAAGTCGCCGGCTAGGCTGAAGCGGACGTCGTCGCTGCGCAGCGGGTAGAAGCGCGGCGCCGGCGAGCGGTCGGCGACCAGCATCCCCCCGTCGATCGTCAAATCGCCTTTGTACACCCGCCAGCGCCCGGCGATGTCGCTCATCGCCAGCGGCACGTTGCCGATGGTCGAGCTCGCGCCCGAGAAAGTGCCGGCGACTCCGCGGCCGACGAAATCGCCCTGGAGGCGCTTCGCGTCGAAAATGACCGGCGAAGTCGCCCGGCCGAGCCGCAGCGCAAGCGCATCGAGGTCGAACCTCTTGCCCTCGATTCGTCCGCTCGAGGCCGCGAGCCGCAGCGGCGAATTGCCGAGCCGGCCGGCGAGCACCGGGCGCGACAGGCGGGCGCCCCAGCGAGCCGGGCCGCCGGGCGCCTGCGAGACCATGGCCGGGCCGATCGGGCACACCGGAAGACGCGTGGGGCCGATTTGGAGCGCGCGAAATTGCACGTGGGCCCAGCTGATCTCTGCGCAGGCCGTCCCGAAGGCGACTCCGGTGCGGCTTCCGAAGCGCCCGGTCAGCGGGACGCGCAACGCCCGCACCCGCCCGTCCTCGAATGGACCGTCGACCAGCAGCACCGTGCTGACGGCGGTCGAGCCGTCGCGCGCGGCGGCGAACCGGATCGGCGCCAGCTCGAGCCGCGACTGGCCGGCCCGGTAGGGCGCGATCTCGGCGACCCCGCTCATCGGCGCGCCGCTGCGCGGCTGGCGGATATCCACGCGTCCGGTGGGCAAGCCGCCACCGGCCATCTCGATCAGCCCGTCGACCCGCAGCCGGCCGGTCGGCCAGTAATAAGTCACTCCGTCGCGGCCGGAGACCCGCGCCCGGGCGCCGCTGGGACCCGTGA
>DASTZO010000250.1:0-6750 GCA_035764265.1 Sphingomicrobium sp. | reverse complement strand
ATGGAAGAACCGTCGCAACAAACGGCCCATGCCCTGGGACAGCTTGCGGCCGACCAGGTCGAGGCCCTGGATGCCGTTGGTGCCTTCGTAGATCTGGGTGATTCGGGCGTCGCGAACGAACTGCTCCATGCCGTGCTCGCGGATGTAGCCGTGGCCGCCGAACACCTGCTGGGCAAGGACCGCGGACTCGAAGCCCTTGTCGGTCAGATAGCCCTTGATCACCGGCGTCAGCAGCGAGACGAGGTCGTCGGCCTCCTGCCGCTCCTCCTCGCTTTCGGCGCGGCGCGACAGGTCGACCATCAGCGCGCCCCACAGCACCAGCGCCCGGGCGCCCTCGAGGAACGACTTCATCTCCATCAGCATCCGGCGGACGTCCGGGTGGACGATGATCGGGTCGGCCTTGGCGTCGGGCTCGCGCTCGCCGGCGACCAGCGCCCGGCCCTGCCGCCGTTCGCGGGCGTAGGCGAGCGCATTCTGGTAGGCGACCTCGGCCTGGGCGAGGCCCTGCAGGCCGACCCCGAGCCGGGCCGCGTTCATCATGATGAACATCGCCGCCAGTCCCTTCTCCGGCTCGCCGACCAGCCAGCCCTTGGCGCCGTCGTAGTTGAGCACGCAGGTCGGGTTGCCGTGGATACCCATCTTCTTCTCGATCGCCCCGCAGCTGACGGGATTGCGCTCGCCGATCGAGCCATCGTCATTGACCAGGAACTTGGGCACCACGAACAACGAGATGCCTTTGACCGTGTCGGGCGCTCCGGCGATTTTCGCCAGCACCAGGTGGATGATGTTTTCCGAAAGGTCGTGCTCGCCCGACGAGATGAAGATCTTGGTGCCGGTGATCGAATAGCTTCCGTCCGGGTTGGGCTCGGCGCGGGTCTTCAACAGCCCGAGGTCGGTGCCGCAGTGCGGCTCGGTCAGGTTCATCGTCCCGGTCCAGCGGCCGGAGACCATGTTGGGCAGATATTTGGCCTTCTGCTCGTCGCTGCCCTTGATCACCAGCGATGCGATCGCCCCGGACGTCAGCCCCTGGAACATCTCGAACGACTGGTTGGCCGACAGCACATATTCGCTGAGCGCGGTGGACAGCACCTGCGGCAGGCCCTGGCCGCCATATTCCTCCGGCGCCGACAGGGTCGGCCAGCCGCCTTCGCACCATAACCGGTAGGCGTCCTTGAACCCGTCGGGGACGGTGACCGAGCCGTCGTCGCGCCGCTTGCAGCCCTGCTCGTCGCCGACCTTGTTCAGCGGCGCCAGCACTTCGGCGGCGAACTTGCCGCCCTCGTCGAGGATCGCCTCGATGAGGTCGGGGGTGGCGTTGGCGAAGCCCTGCAGGTTCGAATAGCGGCCGACTTCGAGCACCTGGTCGAGGATGAAGCGCGTTTCGCGCACGGGGGCTGCATAAACGGCCATTATTCGGTGCTCCCTTGGTTGTTGGGGCTGCCCAGGGTGGTCAGGAAGGCCTCGAGCTCGGCGATGGTCGCGTCGATGTCGTCCTTCTGGCGACGGAGCGCGGCGATCCGCTCCCGGCAGCGCTCGATGGTCACCCGGCGCTGGGTCTGGCGGTGGTCGCCGAGGTCGTAGAGGTCGAGCATCTCGCGGATTTCGCTCAGCGAGAAGCCGACCCGCTTGCCGCGCAGGATCCAGCTCAGCCGGGCCCGGTCGCGGTCGGAGTAAAGCCGCGCGGTGCCGCGCCGCTCGGGAGCGATCAGCTGCTCGTCCTCGTAGAATCGAAGCGCCCGCGGAGTCACCCCGAACGCCTCGCACAGCTCGCCGATCGCGTATCTCGTACCCGACTCCATCGCCGCGCTATGGTTTCCGTTTCCGTAAGCGTCAAGCAGGAATGACGGGTGGCGAGCTTAAGCGGTCGGCAAACCGCTCCTTGGTTTCAATTTCGGTTCAGGCAAAGGGCGACAAGGCCGGCAAGCGACCCTATATGAGCGGTCTGTTCAGCGTGCCGAGGCGGGGACATGTTTTCGACCAATCCGTTCGACCCTTTTGGACCAGACGGGGACAAGCTGCGCGAGGAATGCGGCATTTTCGGCATCTGGGGCGCCGACAATGCCGCCAGCTTCGTCGCGCTCGGGCTTCACGCGCTCCAGCACCGCGGCCAGGAAGCCGCCGGGATCACCAGCTTCGACGGCACCCATTTCCACTCGCACCGGGCGATGGGCCACGTCGCCGGAAACTTCGACCGCGACGAGGTGATGCGGGCGCTCGGCGGCCGGACCGCGATCGGCCATGTGCGCTATTCGACCACCGGCGAGACCGCCCTGCGCAACGTCCAGCCGCTGTTCGCTGAGCTCGCCGAAGGCGGTCTCGCGGTCGCCCACAACGGCAACCTTTCGAACGCGATGAAGCTTCGCCGGACCCTCAACCGCCGCGGCTCGATCTTCCAGTCGACCAGCGACACCGAGGTCATCATCCATCTCGTCGCCACCTCGCAATACGCGACCACGGTCGAGCGGCTGATCGACGCGCTCCGCCAGGTCGAGGGCGCCTACTCGCTGCTCGTCCTGACCGAGGAAGGGCTGATCGCCTGCCGCGATCCGCTCGGCATCCGCCCGCTGGTGATGGGCAAGCTCGGCGAGGCGACCATTTTCGCTTCGGAAAGCGTCGCGCTCGACGTGATCGGCGCCACGTTCCTCCGCGAGGTCGAGCCCGGCGAGATCGTCCTCGTCAATGGCTCGGGGATCCGGTCGTTCCGGCCGTTCGAGAAGGCCGATCCCAAGCCGTGCATCTTCGAGCACGTCTATTTCTCGCGCCCCGATTCCATCGTCGACGGCACCTCGGTCTACCAAGTGCGCAAGAACATCGGCGCCGAGCTCGCCCGCGAAGCCCCGGTCGAGGCCGACTATGTCGTCCCGGTCCCGGACAGCGGGGTCCCGGCCGCGATCGGCTTCAGCCAGGAATCGGGCATCCCGTTCGAGCTCGGGATCATCCGCTCGCATTATGTCGGCCGCACCTTCATCGAGCCCAGCGACGGCATTCGTCACCTGGGCGTCAAATTGAAGCACAACGCCAATTCGGGCCTGGTGGCCGGCAAGCGCATCGTCCTCATCGACGATTCGATCGTCCGCGGCACCACCAGCCTGAAGATCGTGCAGATGATGCGCGATGCCGGCGCCCGCGAAGTCCACATGCGGATCGCCTCGCCGCCGACCCGCCACAGCTGCTTCTACGGGGTCGACACCCCCGAGCGCGCCAAGCTGCTCGCCGCCCAGATGGGTGTCGAGGCGATGGCCGACTACATCAACGCCGACAGCCTTGCCTTCATTTCGATCGAGGGCCTGTACCGGGCCCTCGGCTCGGAGCGGAACAACGCGCAGCCGCAGCGCTGCGACGCCTGCTTCACCGGTGAATATCCGACCAGCCTGACCGATTTTTCCGAAAAGGAACGGGCCGGTTCGCTTTCGCTGGTCGCCAGCCGTTAGCCCACTCGACCCATGACGGATGAAAAGCCCCTCGCCGGCAAGCTCGCGCTCGTCACCGGAGCCAGCCGCGGCATCGGCGCGGCGACCGCGGAGGCGCTTGGCGCCGCCGGCGCCCATGTCGTCCTGGTCGCCAGGACGGCGAGCGCGCTCGAGGCGGTCGACGACCGGATCCACGCAGCCGGCGGAAGCGCGACCATCGCCCCGCTCGACCTCACCGACAGCGAATCGATCGGCAAGCTGGCCGCGGCGGTCGCCGAGCGCTGGGACAGGCTCGACATCCTGATCCTCAACGCGGCGATGCTCGGCTCGCTGACCCCGGTCGAGCACATCGACCCGAAGGAATATGGCCGCATCCTCGGCCTCAACCTCATCGCCAACCAGGCGATGATCGCCGCCTTCGATCCCCTGCTCCGAAAGGCGGAGCGCGCCGACGTCGTCGCTTTGACGTCCTCGGTCGGAAGCGAGCCGCGCGCCTTCTGGGGCGCCTACGGCTCGTCCAAGGCCGCGCTCGAGACCCTGCTCGGCGCCTATGCCGACGAGACCGAGCACAGCGGCCGGGTCCGAGTCCACATCGTCGACCCGGGAGCGAGCCGCACGCGGATGCGCCAGCTCGCCTTCCCCGGCGAGGAGCCGGACAGCGTCAAGCCGCCGGAGGTGGCGGCCGCGGCGATCCTCGAACGCTTGCTCTCCGAAGTTCCGAGCGGCGAGAAGGTGCGCGTCGAGACCTAGGCCTTGACCATCGTCACCTGCGCGACGTCGATCGCGCCGCCGCGGAAGCCGCCTTCGCAATACATCAGATAATAGCGCCACAGCCGGTGGAACTGCTCGCCGAAGCCGTCGAGGTCGCCGCGCGCCACGGCATCGTCGTACCGCGCCCGCCAGCGCGTCAGGGTCTCGGCATAATCCACGGCAAATCCTTCGCGGCCGTCCCACGACAGCTGCCGCTCCCGCGCCAGCATCTCGAAGTGCGGCTCGTCGAGCAGCATCCCGCCGGGAAAGATGTAGGTCTGGATGAAGTCGGCGCTGGCCGCGTAGCGCTCGAACAACCGGTGATCGATGCTGATGAACTGCAGCGCCGCTCGGCCGCCGGGCCCCAGGTTGCGGGCGACCGAATCGAGATAGGCCCCCCACCAGCGCCTGCCCACCGCCTCGACCATCTCGACCGACGCGACCGCGTCGAACCGTTCGTCGATCTCGCGGTAATCCTGCAGCCGGATCTCGACCCGATCGGCGAGGCCCGCCTCGGCGACCTTCGCGTCGGCCCAGGCTTTCTGCTGCTCCGACAGGGTCAGCCCGACCACCGCGACGCCGCGCCTGGCCGCCTCGATCGCCAGGCTGCCCCAGCCGCAACCGATTTCGAGCAGCCGCTGGCCCGGCCGGAGATCCAGCCGGTCGAGCAGCAGCGCGATCTTGCGCAATTGCGCGGCCTCGAGCGGCTGGTCCGGCGAGTCGAACCGAGCGCAGGAATAGGTCATCGTCTCGTCGAGCCAGGCGGCGTAGAAATCGTTGCCGAGGTCGTAATGCGCGGCGACGTTGGCCCTCGCCTTGCCCGGCGCATTGTCGCGCAGCCGGTGGGCGAGCGCGTTCACCCAGCGGAACGGCCCCTTGGCCCGCGCCGAATCGCCCAGCTCGACGGCGTTGGCGGTGAACAGCTCGAACAGCGCGACCGGGTCGGGGCTCGTCCATTCGCCGAGCGCCCACGCCTTGTACCAGCCGACCGAGCCCGACGTCGCCAGCCGCACGAGCGCCATCCAGCTGTTGAGATGGACGACGGCGACCGGCCCGGCGGCGCGACAGCCGATCCGCCTTTGGCTTCCGTCCGGCAGGGTCGCCTCGATCCCGCCGCTCACCAGCCGGCGATCGAGCTGGTCCAGCACCCTGGCAAAGGCCGGCGAGACGATCCGCCCGACCGCGCCGCCGCCGACGGCGAAGCCGCGATCCGCCGTGATCAGATGCTCGCCGCGACCCGCCATGGGTTCAAGGCTATGGAGCCGGGCCGGCGCTGTCGAGCGGGATCAGGAAGTAGCCACGGGTTCGGCGCCCGACGAAGCGCTGGTCGCCGAGGAAGGTGCGACCGCCTTCACGAACGACAATCGGCATCCGCGACCAGAACAGGTATGCGCGTACCTCCTCGTCGCGCGCCGCCGCACGCGCGAGGGCCGGGTTGTCGACGCCATTGGCGATGGCGCCCGGGTCAAGTCGCACTCCAGCGCCGAGCGCGTAACTTCCGCTTCCGTGCCGGGCCTCGTCCCGCCACAGCATGTGCCGCCGCCACGGCGTCAGCGGGACCGGATTGGCAACGACCATTGTCGGCTGCACCTTTCGCTCGACGATCAGCCGCTCCTCGGTCCTCCGCTCGGCGACGGTGCTCAACAGGACGTTCGCCGCGACATAAGCGAAAATGGCGCCGAGCCCGACCAGCGCGGGTCGCCTCCAGCCGGCGTGCGCCTTGCGCTCCCGCATCTGCGACAAGTGGACCGATGCGAGCAGCGCGACCCACAGCCAGACGTCGATGATGAACAAGGTGTCGCCGTAAAACCAGCGGCTCGAGAAGGGTTCGAGAAAGCGGATCCCGTAGCTGTTGAGCCAATCGAGCAGAGGATGGCTGAGGGTGCCGATGAAGGCGAGCAGGAGCACCGCCCAGGGGCGCACCTGAGGCCCGCCGCGCTTCGGCCAGAGGCGATCGAATGCGAGCACAAGAGCAGCCAGCAGCAGCGGCAGGACGAGCAGCGCCACCGGCCCGTGGGTGATTCCGCGGCGAAAACCGATTCCCGGCCCCGCGAAGCGGTAGAGAGCGTCGATGTCGGGCAGGTTGGCGGCGATCACCAGGGTCGCCATCGCGCGGCCGGTCAGCCGCTTCAGCCCGAGTTGTCCCAGCAGGGCCCCAGCGAGGCTGTGGGTCAGATTATCCATGCGGGGACGCGGGCCGGCTTCAGAGCTTGTGCGGTTCCTTCTCGACCATCCACGTCTGGCCCTTGGAAACCAGCTGCTGGAGGTCGGGCGATTTGCCGGTCGCCGCGGCGCGGTTCTGCTCGATGACGGCGCTTTCGAACGTCGGCGCCGGGTCCTCGTAGATAACGCCGAGCGCCATCGGGAAGCTCTCGGGCATCTCGATCAGCATCGCCGCGACCCCGCGGTTCCTCGGGTCATGGACCAGCACCGACGGGTCGTCGCCCTCGACGACCTTGAGCACCAGCCGCTCGGTGTCGAGCGCGAGCCCCTTGGTGCCGCCCGCGAACAGCATCTTCTCGCCCGCCTCGAGCCACAATTGCTTGTCGGCCGCGACCTCGCGCGAGGTGAAGGAGCCGAACACGTCGTC